>CAISUK010000368.1 GCA_903888645.1 uncultured Pseudomonadota bacterium
AACAAGGCAGCCTTCTTGAAGTAGGGCATCAGTTCAAGCAGGGCCTCGCGCAATTCGGAGCGGACTTCGTTTGGTTTCATGACGCTCTCCGCGGCGCGCTAAACGCTGCCGCCAAGGTTGGTATTGAGGGTTTCAGTGAGTTTGGCATCATGATTGGACGGCCACAGTTTTTTGGGGAACCGGCATTTCTGCCGGAAGCGGCGAATTTACCATCACGTATTCGGGCAGTTCGGCTTCGAGATCAAGGGGCGAATCCTCCTCGATTACGGAAAACCAGAACGAAAGCTGGAACCCCTGATTGCCGCGGGAAAGAACGATTTCGTGCAGTTTTTCGCGATGAAAGCGCTGCTCGTCCTCCGGCTTGAGGGCCAACTGAAAGCGCATGCGGCCATCCAGCGTATACATGGAAAGCAGACAGTCCTTGATGCTCAGGGTATGGCGGTCGAAATACACCGGGGCATTGGTCATGAACTGCAACTGGGGAAGCGGCCGCTCCGGATGGCCACTGACATTGAACGGACTGGCCGGATGCTGGAACACGACGCGGCAAGTACGCGAGACCGAGTAAATCGCGTTGCAAACCATCTGCGACCCCATCTGCGGAAATTGCTCGCGCAGGCTGCGATAGGCGAGATGATGCAACGCGACACGATTCCAGCAGCGCGTCTGCTGAACCACCGGCCCCAAGGCGGTGCACACCTCGGCGAAGGCGATCTGCAGCGCCTCCAAGCGAGCCGTTTGCTCAGGTGTGGTGCGGAGGAGGACATGTAAGGCAGAATTCATATAGGACATTCTGCCACAAGTTCCTATATGAAATCAAGGCTGACTACCTTATCGCCACCTTATCCGGGAAGATCGCACGATTTCTGCACACGGCTGCGGCGAATGCGCCGGGCTGGCGGCGCGGCACGTTTCATTTGTCGCGAAACCAATTGTTATAAAGCCCGCGTCCCCAGGCCCATGAATAAAGGACGCAGATCGCCACCATCCCCCACTGCTGCCCCTTGATGGTCGCGATAAACCAGAATGGTTGTCCGAGCAGCCCCAGTACAGGCGCCCATCGACGCTGACGCAACTCTTCCGACTGAGATAACCAGACGGCCGCCACTCCGAATACAGCGATGGCGATCTGCTCTAACATGATCTCTCTCCAACCGGGCGAACCCTGCTACGGACTACCGGCCCGGCCACACACTGGAGTCTGACATCGTTTCGAACCATGGCTAGTTCCCCCCCCCGTTTCATTTGAGACCTGACGAATTTGCTGCGCCCCAGCATTTGACGTTCATCGTTCAAGCCGCCTGGTCTCGGATAACTATTTGACCGACTCCGCGACGGGCATACCCTTAGCCAACTTGTGTAACTCCTCCGGCTTTCTGACGATCAGCCTGCGCATATCTTTTTGCACGATGCCGTTGTGGAGCAGCAATGATAAGGTTCGCGTGACGGTTTCCCGGCTGGTATTGATCATGATCGCCATATCCTGATGCGTCGGCGTATTTTCCAGAACATGCAGACCGGATGGCTTTGTTTGCACGAAGAACTCGAGCACCGCGCAAATGCGCTGAAACGTGTTCTGTATTCCAAGAAAGGCTCTGAACTCGGAATCACGATGAATTTTTTCCGCCAAATAGCGAAGCATCTGGTCGGCAACGGATGGGGAATGCGAGAACAGGTGCAGGGCCGTGGCTCGCGGCAGGAATGCCACGCTGGATGTTGTCAATGCCACCACCGAGGCAGAACGCGGACAGCCCACGA
>CAISUK010000369.1 GCA_903888645.1 uncultured Pseudomonadota bacterium
CCCCATGGCGCGCATCCAAATCCACCTACCGCAGAAGTTCAGCTTTTCCACCGAAATCATGCTGTACCAGAGTCACATGAACTACGGTGGCCACCTCGACAACGCGTTGTTGCTGACCGTGGTGTCAGAGGCCCGAGTCCGGTTCTTCAAGTCACTGGGCTACACCGAACTCAACGTCGAGGGCATAGGCATCCTTGTCGCAGATGCGGCACTGCAGTACCGCTCTGAAGCGTTTCACGGCGAAGTGATGGTTGTGAGCATGGGTGCGGCAGACCTGGCGCGAAAGGGTTTCGATTTGGTCTGGTGCATGCGCGAGCAATCGACCCAGCGCGAAGTGGCTCGCGGTAAGACCGGGATCATGTTCAATGACTACTCAACGCACAAGGTTGTGCCGATGCCAGCAGCCTTCCGTCAAAAGCTCGAGCCGTTCACGGAGCACTTGCCCTTGGGGGAGTCGTGACTTCACTGACCCTGCCAGGGTGACTGTCAGACCACCGGGATCCATTGCGTGAGCATTCAAAATCTGTACGCCAACGCAGCGCCGCCAGTAACCGGGGAGTGTTTCGAGACGCTGTTGCGCCACAAAAACCTGGTGATCGAGCGCATCTGCAGTTCTGCCGCCATTGCCGCCAACCAATACCTGCAGCCACAAGACGAATGGGTAGCGTTGCTGCAGGGGAGCGCCGAACTGGAAGTGGACGGTACCAGCCACTTGCTCAAGCCGGGTGACTACGTGTTTCTGCCCGCCAACACACCCCATTCGGTCAAAAAGGTGTCAGCTGGTGCGCTGTGGCTAGCGGTGCACCTGCATGCGCCGTAGGGCGCAATCGGTGGCATGACAAAAAGAAATTGGGCGGCTGAGGCGGCAGGTCTGCATAAGTCGAGGCAGCCATTGCTGGCACTACCCTGGACGACGGCATTATTTTGCCCGCAGCCGGGCTATTCGCCAGCTACCAAAAAGTATCCAGTGCAACGGCAAAATCCGATAAAGTCACGCACCATGAAAATACTCATCGCTCTCGTTCTATATTGTCTTGGAGCTATCCTGAGCATTGCTGCGGCAAAGACTCCGGGCGAGGTTGAAATCGGTTCTGTGCTGCGTGAGGCACAGATGCGGGGCTTGCTGGTGCCAAGCAAGAAGCTCTCGGCATTTCGGGGCAAACCACTGCTTATCAATGTCTGGGCCAGTTGGTGCGGTCCCTGCAGGCAGGAAATGGCATCGGTCACGCGTCTGGCGCAACGCTACAACGGTCGGCAATTCAATGTAATAGGAATTTCAACTGACGACTATGCAGACCGGGCTACGCTGTTTCTGAAGCAAAACGCTGTGACGTTCGCGAATTTCATCGACAGCGAGCTCTATCTGGAAAACATGCTGGGTGCCGACCACCTGCCTCTGACCTTGCTGATCGACGCGCACGGCAAGGTGCTGGCCAAGTATTATGGTGCCCGGCAATGGGATGGCCCCGAAGCGCTCGCGGTGATCGCCAAGACCCTGCGGGTTACGCTTTGAACTCATCAAGGCCGGGCATCTTTTTCTGGCACCGCACGCAATCTGCAAGCTACGTGCGAACGGGTGTTACGCCGCCGCCTTGACCTTCTGCCGCCAGGCGTGCAGCAGCGGCTCGGTGTAGCCGCTGGGCTGCGCCAGCCCTTTGAACACCAGATCACACGCCGCCTGGTAGGCCATCGAGGTGTCGAAATGGCCCGCCATTGGCTGGTAAAGCGGGTCGCCGATGA
>CAISUK010000370.1 GCA_903888645.1 uncultured Pseudomonadota bacterium
AGGCCGATCAGCAATACCCGCTTCGGCCAGGCCGGACGGGTTTGCAGCAGCAATGCCGACATCATTTCCCGGGTGTATTCGAGTTCCAGCGCCCAGGGCCGGGCAATGCGCATCGCGCCCTGAATCCACTCCGAGCCGAAGTGGAGTTGGCGAACCCCGGCGGCTTCGCTGATCTCGATGGTCAATGCAGGGTGCGCCTGGCCGCACCGAACAACTCGTCAATGATGCTGACGTCAAAGCGGTACTCGTGATTGCAAATGTCATCCTTGACGACGATCTCGCCGTGCTCGGCGAGGATAGACTCGACCTCGTCACGACCGAGGCTGGTGAGCATTGCGCGCACCCGGTCTTCATCACGCGGACAGTGATAGCTGACCGGCCGGGCGGCAAACAGGCGGATCGTCTCTGCATTGAACAGGCGAGTCAGGAGCGTTGCCGCCGGTAGCGCCAACTCGCCGGGGCGCAGCGTCGCCGCCAGTTGCTGGATGCGGTTCCAGCCATCCGGATCGCGCTCCGCGGCATTCGGCAAGGTCTGCAGAAACAGGCCGGCAGCCTGGCCGTCGTCGGCGGTGAGCCAAAGCCGCGCCGGTTGTTGTTCCGATTGACTCAGATAGTGTTCGAAGATTTCAGCGATGCCGTCGCCCACGAGCGGCACGTAGCTCTGGTAAGGCTGTGCGGCCGCATCGGACTGCAGCGTCATTACCAGGCGGCCGTCGCCGAGCAACTCGGTCGCCGATACCGCGTCGGCAATGGCGTCGGCGTGCGCCATGCCGCGCAGCTGCATTTGGTCGTCGCAATCGACCACCAGCAACGACACCGGTCCGTGGCCCTGCACCTGGAAAGTCAGGCGGCCTGGTGCCTTGAGATTGGCAGCTATCAAGGTTCCGACGGCGGCTAGTTGGCCGAGCAGATCGCGAACCGGCGCGGCATAGTTGCGGCCGCGATGCATTGCCCGCCAGGCGCCGTCCAACTGTACCAGCACGCCGCGGATATCGAGCTCCTCGAAGAGAAAGCTGACGACGTTGCCCGAATTCATTTGACGAAACTGGCGAATAGCTGCGCATCGAATCCGACCATCAACTGGGCGCCGGTTTCGACCACGGGCCGCTTGATCAGGCTGGGGTTTTCGAGCATCAGTGTCACTGCCTCGCCCTGCGTATCGATCGCCTGTTGCTCGGGCGTCAGCTTGCGCCAGGTCGTGCCCTTGGTATTGACCAGCGACTTCCAGCCCAGATGCTTGCACCATAGATTGAGCCGGCTACGCTCGACACCCTGTTTCTTGGAGTCATGAAAAACGAACTCGACGCCGTTTGCTTCGCACCAGGCGAAGGCCTTTTTCATCGTCCCGCAATTCTTGATACCGTAGATTGTCACCATGGTCGCTGCAGCTGTCCTTAACGTTTCAGATTGGCCAGATTGGCGAAAGCCGCTGCCATCGCCCCGGCACTCTGCGGCGCGGCCGGCGGCGGCTTGCCTGCTCCCGACTGCGTTCTCGGCTGCGGCCTGGCTTGTTCAACTTCGCTGCGCGTCGGCGCCACATCGTCAAGCCTCATTGTAAGGGCGACGCGGCGGCGCTGCAGGTCAACCTCCATCACCTTCACCTTGACGACTTGGCCGGCCTTGACGACGCTGTGCGGATCCTTGACGAAGCGGCTGGCCAGTGCAGATATATGCACCAGGCCATCCTGATGCACACCGATGTCGACAAAAGCGCCGAAATTGGTGACGTTGGTGACTACACCTTCAAGCAGCATGCCGGGCGCCAGATCCTTCATGTCTTCAATGCCGTCCCTGAAGGAGGCCGTCTTGAACTCGGGGCGCGGGTCGCGGCCCGGCTTCTCCAGCTCGGAAAGGATGTCACGCACCGTCGGCAAGCCGAAACGCTCGTCGGTATATTTTCCAGCGTCGAGCGACTTCAGCACTTTGGCATCACCAACGATTTCGCCGATGCCTTTGCCGATGTCAGCGAGAATGCGCTTGACGACGGGATAAGCCTCCGGATGCACCGCCGAGGCGTCGAGCGGATTCTCGCCGTTGCGAATGCGGAGAAAGCCGGCGGCCTGCTCGAAGGTCTTGTCGCCCAGTCGCGGCACCTCCAGCAATTGCCGACGCGAACGGAAGGCGCCATGCTCGTCGCGCCAGGCGACAATGTTGGCGGCGAGCGTGCTGTTGAGGCCGGAAATGCGCGTCAGCAGCGGCACCGAAGCGGTATTCAAGTCGACGCCGACCGAATTCACGCAATCTTCGACCACCGCATCGAGCGAGCGGGCCAGTTTCGACTGGTTAACGTCATGCTGGTACTGGCCGACACCGATCGCCTTGGCATCGATCTTGACCAGTTCCGCCAGCGGATCCTGCAGCCGTCGGGCGATGGAAACGGCGCCGCGCAGTGACACATCGAGCGCCGGAAATTCCTTCGCCGCCAGTTCCGATGCCGAATAGACGGAAGCGCCGGCTTCGGAAACGACGATCCGGGTCATTTTCAGTTGCGGTTGGCGCTGCATCAGTTCGGCGGCCAACTTGTCGGTCTCGCGCGAGGCGGTGCCGTTGCCGATGCTGATCAGGTCGACCTGATGCTTCTGTGCCAGATGGCCGAGCGTGGCCAGCGATCCTTCCCAATCGCGGCGCGGCTCGTGCGGGTAGATGGTGGCGGTGTCAATGAGCTTGCCGGTGCGGTCGACCACCGCCACCTTGACGCCAGTGCGGATGCCCGGATCGAGCCCGAGCGTGGTGCGCGGTCCGGCCGGTGCGGCCAGCATCAGGTCGTGCAGATTGCGGGCAAAGACGCGGATCGCTTCTTCTTCGGCACGCTCGCGCAGAGCGTTGGTCAATTCCAGTTCGAGGTGCAGCGAAATCTTTACCAGCCAGGCCCAGCGGGCGGTTTCGAGCAACCAGCGGTCACCGGGGCGACCCTGATCGGCGATGCCATAGCGTGCCGTGATATTGCCAATGCATGAGGCGGGGCGCGGTGGATCCTGAAGCTCCTCGGGCAGCTTTACGGCCAGCCGCAGCATGCCCTCGTTGCGACCGCGGAACAGCGCCAGGGCGCGGTGCGAAGGGATAGCGCCAATCGCCTCCTTATAGTTGAAATAGTCGCGGAACTTGGCGCCTTCGACTTCCTTGCCCTCCGCGACGCCGGCCACCAGGATGGCATTGGCATGCATGTGGCTGCGCACCTGGCCGAGCAGTTCAGCATCTTCGGCGAAGCGCTCCATGAGAATCTGGCGGGCGCCTTCGAGCGCTGCCTTGGCATCGATAACGCCGTGATTCTCGCCGGTCGCAGCGTCCAGATATTTTTCCGCTTCGACTTCCGGCGCCAGCATCGGGTCGCCCAGCAAGGCATCGGCGAGCGGCTCCAGGCCGCTTTCACGGGCAATTTGCGCCTTGGTCCGGCGCTTTTGCCGATAGGGCAAATAAAGATCTTCGAGGCGCTGCTTGGTCTCCGCGTTTTCGATCGCCTCGCGCAATTCGGCTGATAGCTTTCCCTGTTCCTCGACCGATGCAAGCACGGCACCGCGCCGCTCTTCAAGTTCGCGAAGATAGGCCAGCTGCTCTTCCAGTGCCCGCAACTGCGTGTCATCGAGGCCGCCGGTGGCTTCCTTGCGGTAACGGGCGATGAAGGGCACCGTCGCGCCTTCATCGAGCAATTCGACGGCGGCGATCACCTGTTGCGGACGGGCGCCGACAATAGCGGCGAGGCGTTGTTCAATGGGCAGCAGCATGTGATGGGCAAAATTGGACGGCGGGCGCGCACCATACCGGAGGCCGCAGCCGATGGCAACTCGCCCGCCCTAACTGCGCGTCCAGCGAATAAATTTGCGCCAACCCATACCTTAGTATCATTGACAGCGATATTGACCGGTAATAAGTTGACATTGTCTTGCTGAGTCTCGGGAGGAACGATGGATCGGCTTTCACTTATCGGTAGTTCCGCTGCATTCACGCGAATGCTCTCGCTGATCGACAAATTTGCGCGATTGCGCGCCCCCGTGCTGATCGAAGGGGAAACAGGAACCGGCAAGGAACTGGCGGCGCGCGCAATGCATTACAGCGGATCGCGCCAGGACCAGCCTTTTGTGCCGGTCAATTGTGGCGCCTTTCCGGAAGGATTGATTGAAAGCGAGCTTTTCGGTCACATGCGGGGCGCATTTACAGACGCCCGCAGCGACCTTTCCGGGTTGGTCGAGACGGCAGCGGCGGGTAGTCTGTTTCTCGACGAGATCGATACCCTGACAGCCAAGGCGCAGATCGCCTTGCTGAGGTTCCTTCAGGATGGCAGCTATCGGCCCATCGGCAGCCGCGTCGAGCGCAAGGTTGATGTGCGTGTCATCGCCGCTACCAATGCCAACCTCGAGCAGCTGGTCGAATCCGGCAGTTTTCGTGCGGATCTGCTTTATCGATTGCGGATACTCAACCTGAAATTGCCGCCGCTGCGTGAGCGCGGGCAGGACGCGCTTCTGCTGGCGCGGACTTTCTTCAGCAGGTGCCGGCAGGAACAGGAATGCCGCGCTCATGTCCTTGACGAATCGGCCTGCAATTGGTTCAGTCGCTACGAGTGGCCGGGGAATGTGCGTGAATTGGAAGGGCTGGTCTATCGCGAAGCGATGGTATGCGATGACCATACGCTGCGACTCGCCGCTCCGGAGTCGTTTTCCGCTGAGCGAAGAATCGGCTTCGACCGACGCCTGGGCAGGTTCAACGGCGCCATCTATTCAACGGCCAAATCGCTGGCGCTCGAACATTTTGACCGCCAGTATCTGATCGCTTTGATGGACCAGACAGAAGGCAATGTCACGCGCGCTGCAAAGGTTGCCGGCAAGGAAAGACGCGCCTTCGGCAAGCTGCTCAAAAAGCACGGCTTGGCCGCCGGCGAACCGGGTCGCTTTTGACCCACGCAGGGGTTTTCGCGACCCACCGCGGCAGAACCCTTATCCGGCGTGCGTTAGCGCCCAGAGCAAGGCTGTCCGACAGCCTGTTGGCGCGGTCCTCGTTGCCCCGCGCATTCTTCGCAGCTCGGTTGTAAGCCGCTGAATTATTGTAATTAATTATCTTGAATTGATTGGCATGCACATTGCCTGAATGTGGCTATGTGTGCGACTCGTTTCTCCGGATTTCGTAGCGCCAAGGCAGACTGCGACAGAACCTTCGATCCCCTTGCGGAGATCCTCGCCTACCTGCGTGCGCATCCGAATGCTGCCGACAGCGTGGACGGCATTGCCGATTGGTGGCTTTCCCGACAGCGACATGAAACAGGGACCGAAGCGATTCAAGAAGCGCTGACCGAACTCGTCGAACTGGGTGTTCTCGAGACAGTAACGCTGGGCAATGGCAAAAACCTGTACCGCCTTGCCACGCCGCCAAGTCTGCCCAGATAATTCGGGTTGGCGACGAGTTGTCCGGCGTGTGAAACTCCGCTCGGCGACTTACACACCCGCGCACACCCAAGCATACCCACGTGCCATCCGACTAACGGCTTGCCGTGGGGGTATCATCTTTGCATTGATGTTTATCCGTGCGCTAACGAATCGGCGAGATGGGTCGGGTTCACGTATCCGTCTCGTTGCATGAAATACAGGATCAACAAACCAACATGGATGCAAAAGCGTTGTGCATATTGATTACGTTAGTCCTTCCTGGATGTGCCGGTACGCCAAAGGAATTGCCGGCAGCGTCCAGCGCAAACGCCCGTCTGACGACTGCAAGGCAAGCGGAGGCGGGCTACGCCAACGGGAGTTCATTTTTCGCGATCCCGGATGCTATCCGTGTCATTGCCAATGTAGCGGCAGATTGCGAGCGCAGTTACAGCCTCAAATCGCTTTTTGTCGAACTTGCGGATTCCCTCGCGGCAACGCCTTTTGATAAGGAGACGGCCCTCGCCGAGCGGCTCGCAGTTGGCGACGCCAACCGTGCCTGCAAGCGCTTTGGCAGAGAAAAAATCCGTGATGCGGGGAACCTTATCCTCAGCGAGTTTTATAAACGGGGCCTGTCGGAACTTGGCAAGGATTATCTGGTGCAGGCCCAGGCGACGTTGGATGCCGTCGGCGACAAAGGCGCTTATCTGACCGAGTCAAGAAAACTTTCGGCACTGTTGAATCGCGTCGAATTGGAACTGTCAATTCCGGTAAGCAAGTAACGACAACAAAATTTCTCGATTGACCATTGGGTCCAGGAAGAAGCGATGGCGCGCCGCCCCGATACGTCAGGTACGTCAGGGGACTGAAGCGCCTAGGCCGCCAGCAGCACCTTTGCCACGCCCCATAGCGCACCCACCCATAGCCCGATGAAAACCAGGAACGAGATGCCGAATCCGGCACCGCGTCTGGCCGGGTCGCTTTGATAGGCAATGGCATACCAGATGCGTGCGCCAAGCCAGATCAGACCGGCCACGCCGGCGCCGCGGTCGCCGACGAATGCGCCGTACAACCACAATGCCGGAAGCATGGCGACGGTGGCTTCGAGCGTGTTCATCTGAATGCGGAAAGCGCGCTCGAACAGTTCGTGCCCGGTGACGGCGGGTGCCTTGATGCCGTAGCGGACCCGCGCCCGGCCCACATTCATGGCCGTAGCGGCGAGCAGCATGAGGATCAGCAGCGTGATGAGGGAAGTGAAGGGCATTGCAATCATGGCGTTCTCGCTGGGCTATTGTGCTATTGACTGACCCGGCACTATAGCGTTGTTCACCGCATACAATGCGTGCCGAATCCAGGAACCAATTGTAGCCACACCATGACCGATCTCAATACGCTTCGCAACCCCGCCCGCGTCGTGGTCGCCTTGCTGAAACCCTACCGAGGACGTGTGCTTCTGGCTGCTATTGCCCTGGTGATTGCGGCGTTGGCCATGCTCGGCGTGGGGCAGGGCTTGCGCGCCGTGATAGACCGGGGCTTTGCGGCCGGCGACCCCGCCTGGCTGGATCGCACCTTGATGGCCATGTTCGGCGTCATTGCCCTGCTGGCAGCGGCCACCTACCTGCGCTTCTACAACGTTTCCTGGCTGGGCGAACGGGTGACCGCCGATCTGCGCCGGCGCGTCTTCGATCACCTGCTATCGCTGCCGCCGTCCTATTTCGAACAGGGCCGCACCGGCGCCGTGATTTCGCGCCTGACCTCGGACACGACGCTGATCGAAAATGCCATCGGCTCCAGCCTTTCCATCGCGCTACGCAACAGCCTGATCCTGATCGGCGGGCTGGCGATGCTATTCACCACCAACCTCAAATTGACGCTGATGGTCATGGCTGGCGTGCCGCTGGTGGTGGCACCGATTCTGTTGTTCGGGCGGCGCGTGCGGCGCTTCGCCCGCATCAGCCAGGATCGGGTGGCGGATCTGGGCAACCGCATCGACGAGACCATTCACGAGATTCGCATCGTGCAGGCGTATGGCCATGAAAACGCCGACCGGAATGATTTCGCCAGCCTCATCGAGCGCGGCTTCGGCACCTCGCTGGACCGCATCCGCAACCGCGCCACGCTTGTCGCCGCTGTGATCGTGCTGGTGTTCGGCGCCATCGCGCTGATCCTCTGGGAAGGCGGCCATGACGTGTTGGCCGGCCGCATTACGCCCGGGCAACTCTCTGCCTTCGTTTTCTATGCGGCCCTTGTGGCCGGTTCGGTCGCGGCGCTCTCAGAGTCGTGGGGCGACCTGCAGCGTGCCGCGGGCGCTACCGAGCGCCTCCTCGAACTGCTGGCCGCGCAACCCGACGTGAGCACGCCAAGCGATCCGCTGCCTTTGCCGGCGAAGCCGCGCGGCGCAATAACATTCGAGGCCGTGAACTTCAGCTATCCATCGCGACCCGACACGCCGGCCCTCGCCGATTTCAGCCTCGCCGTGGCACCGGGCGAAAGCGTCGCTCTGGTCGGCCCATCGGGCGCCGGCAAGACCACGGTTTTCCAGATGCTGCTGCGCTTTTACGATCCCCAATCGGGGCGACTCTGTCTCGATGGTGTTCCGCTCGCCGCCGCCGATCCACTTACGGTGCGCAGCTGCATTGCTCTGGTGCCGCAGGAGGCGGTGATCTTCGCCACCAGCGTGCTGGAAAATGTCCGCTATGCACGTCCCGATGCCAGCCGCGAAGAGGTTCGTGCCGCCACCCTTGCCGCTTACGCCGACGAGTTCGTCAGCCAATTGCCGCAAGGTTATGACACGGACCTGGGCGAGCGCGGTGTGCGCCTTTCCGGCGGCCAGCGGCAGCGCATCGCCATCGCCCGTGCGCTGCTCGCCGACCGGCCGATCCTGCTGCTCGACGAGGCGACGTCGGCGCTCGATGCAGAAAGCGAGCGGCTGGTCCAGGCCGCGCTGGAGAAACTGATGAAGAATCGAACGACGCTGGTCATCGCCCATCGTTTGGCGACCGTGCAGCGCGCCGACCGGATCGTGGTCATGGACCAGGGGCGCATCGTCGAGACCGGTAGCCATGGCGAATTGGTGCGGCAGGACGGGCTCTACGCGCATCTGGCGCGGTTGCAATTTGCCGCTTGAAGCTGCCCGTGCCAAGCCCATTTCCGGGATAATTGCGCTTTGACATTGTCACGGATTATGCAATGACGATACTTGTTACCGGCGGTGCGGGTTTTATCGGCGCCAATTTCGTTCTCGATTGGCTGCGCGAAACGGGCGAGCCGCTGGTCAATCTCGACAAGCTCACCTACGCCGGTAATCTGGAGAATCTGGCAGCGCTGTCAGGCGATACCCGGCATATTTTCGTGCACGGCGATATCGGCGATCGCGTCCTCGTTGATCGCCTGCTCGCTGAACACCAACCCCGCGCGGTGATCCATTTCGCCGCGGAAAGCCATGTCGACCGGTCCATCCACGGACCAGGCGAATTCGTCCGCACCAACATCGACGGCAGCTTCACCCTGCTCGAAGCGG
>CAISUK010000371.1 GCA_903888645.1 uncultured Pseudomonadota bacterium
CCCAAAGGGTTCGTTTGTTCAAGTTCCCCGAGGGGGATCACCCCTCGTCCATCACGCTGCTTGATCAACTACGCGGCAAATTCCATCGAGATTGTTGACCGTACTGATCCATCCAAGAATGCTGCTTGTCTGAGTTGCGGCGGCCATGCTCACATTGATTCTCCAGGGGCTTTTTCATTCAGCATCTCACAGTCGCCAGAAACTGCAACTTGCAGACTCCCTCCGTGGGAGATGCATGCTCCTTCCGTTCTGCTTGCTTGTGAGCGACATGCGGCCTATAAGCCGGCGCCGATGAAGGCTGGTACCTCGGGGCTGATCACTAGGTAATAGCTTTGACTAGTCTCAGTAGCCTAAAAATAAGCCTCTAAATTACGTTGAATGGGGTTAGGGGCTAAAAATAGTCTGCTTGTTGACATATTTAACGAATATTCTAAAATTAGCCTGTAAGAACAATAACACGGAATAAATAGATTAATTGTAGGCTATGGATATTTATCGCATGACCAATGACGAGGTTGCTAAAACGCTTGCAGCGGCCATCAAGGCGTGGCGAGTATCGCCGAATGGGGCAGGCATGACCCAGGCTGATCTTGCGCATAAAAGCGGGATCGGCCTGACGCCGTTGAAACGGTTTGAGAAAACCGGAGCGATCACGCTACGAAATCTCATCGCCATATTACGGGCCATGGAGTTGCTGGATGGTTTTGTCACGCTGGTTCCCGACGCAGACAGCCCAAGCCCACTTGATGTCTTGGCGGAGGAGCAAAGAAAGGCAAAGCATCTTCGGAAACGTGCGCCGCGCGCGGCTAAGTCAGCCAAGGCAACCAAGGTAGCTAGGGAATAGGGTATGGATGCAATCAAGGCAGTACAGGTCAATATCTGGGGGCAGTTTGTGGGGGCCGTCGCTCCCCTGAAGAACAGACCAGGGTTTTACGAATTCAGCTATTCCCCCGAGTTCGAAAAAGGACGTCTCGAATTGTCTCCCGTCCTCATGAAAATGAAGACGAAGCGCCGTTTCAGCTTTCCCTCCTTGCCGCAGGAGACGTTTTACGGCCTTCCCGGACTCTTGGCTGATGCATTGCCGGACAAGTTCGGTAATGCGCTCATCGATGAATACCTGTCGCGCCGCGGGGTGTTACCCAAAGATGTCACCACCCTGCAAAGACTACTGTACGTCGGACGGAGAAGTATGGGGGCGCTGGAATTCGAACCTGCGGAGACCCAGGTCAGGGGGGCGGCGGCCAGCTTGCCGTTGGATATGGCGCATTTGGTCGAGGATGCGCGCCGCGCGTTGAAAGGCGAATTCTCGAAGATCGCACAGGACATGATCGAGATTGGCAGTTCGGCCGGGGGGGCACGGGCAAAGGCGGTGATCGGCTGGAACCCGCGGACCAATCAGGTCGTGTCGGGTCAGTTCGATGTACCAGAAGGGTTTGAACACTGGCTGCTCAAGTTCGACGTCGGTGCGGACGGAGAACTTGGTACAACGGCAGGTTTCGGCCGGATCGAGTACGCCCACTATCTGATGGCCGAGGCAGCCGGAATCGAGATGAGTAAATGCCGCTTGCTGGAGGAGGGAGGGCGAGCACATTTCATGACCAAGCGCTTTGACCGGGAAGGCAATGAGAAGCTGCATACCCAGTCGCTATGCGCTCTCATGCACCTTGATTTCAACATGCCGTATGTGCATGGCTACGACCAGTACATGCGAACCATCCTGAGTCTGAAGCTTGGAGCCGATGCCCTTGAACAAGCCTGGGCGAGATGCGCATTCAATGTCGCCGTGGTGAACTGCGATGATCACACCAAGAACCTCGGGTTCTTGATGGACAAGTCGGGCCAATGGAAGCTTGCGCCCGCCTATGACAATTGCTTCTCACACAATCCCGGCGAAGGCAAGTGGACGCGAATGCACCAGATGCAGGTTAATGGGAAGAAATGGGATATCACCGCAGAAGATTTGCTGAGCTTTGCCAAGACCTATGATATTCGGCGGCCCCGCGAAAAGCTTCAGCAGATCATCGATGCCGTTGCTCGCTGGCCGGAATTCGGAAAAGAAGCCGGAGTGCCAAGCAAGGAAATTCGCAAGATTGCAGTATTCCATCCGGCCTGGATCCGTTCTGCTTGCTTGTGAGAGCGAAATGCGGCCTAGAAGTACGCATTTCGACAATCCAGGTGATCGAATGATCTCTACAGTCGAGCGATGTGTTCCCGATGCTCGACATGGCGAAGAATCCGGTTTCCATTTGTCCTATGGCTGATGGCCGCCTGCTTGGCCTTCAGCAAAAGTTACATGGTCGCTTTGAATCTTACGGAAAGCCTGCCCGGGACATTTTTTCTTATCGACAAGGGAGTCTTTCCTGCGGCAGAAAAGTTTGTGGCGTTTCGATGGGAGGAAAACTGGCCGTATCCACGAGGAAGCATCTTTGTGAAACAGTTGGTCGGACTGCCAGGATCGCTTGTGACGACACAAGGACGGGAGTTTTTCGTTGATGGACGAGCAGTCGGGCTGGCCAAGGAGCGAGCCAGAACGGGTGAGAGACTCAATCCCGGTCCTGTCGGAATCATTCCAAGGGATCGATATTTTGTATCTGGACAGCACCCTGACAGTCTGGACTCGCGGTACCAACTGACAGGCTGGGTAAGACGTGACCAAGTCCTCGGGCAGGCGTATCGGTTGTATTGAAACCGGATGTTCCAAGTCGAATCAGATCTGGCTATCGTCGAGGTCACCGAAAGGAATCACCGTTGCTCAAGTTGCTGAGGAAAGTAATTGGCAAGGCCGATGGCGAATCAACTGCGGGGATCGCTTCGGTACCGGCTCTGATGCAGCCTGCGGCCGAAGAGGAGCTTCCGCGCTACCCTCCATTCATGAAAGGTTTGCCGGTCTCTCACCCTGACAAGCTGATCGAAACTCAGCGCGAATTGATCGGGCAGATTCGGGAATCGGGTTTGGCGTCGAAGGAAATATTCGAGGAGTATTACCTAGAGCCTTTACGCCGCTTTGCCTCCTATGCCCATTTGCTTCCCGCCAGCGAAGCGCATCATCATCGTGGGGCAGGGGGCTTGTTGAGGCATGCCATCGAAGTCGCGCTCTGGTCCTTGCAATCGGGGGATCGGGTTCTATTGCCGGAAGGGCAGACTCCTCGACGTCGCCGGGAACTCGAACCACGGTGGCACCTGGCTGTATTTCTGGCTGCGCTTTGCCATGATGTCGGCAAACCCATTACCGACCTGACGGTGACCAGCAAGGATGGCGCGAGTGTGTGGGAACCCTTCGCTGAGGATCTGTATTCATGGGCCATCAGCAACAACATCGATCGATACTTCCTGCACTGGCGGAAAAATCGCGGAACGAACCATACGACGATCTCGTTGTGGATGACAGAGCGCATCGTCAGCCAGAAGGGACTGGCCTGGATTAAAGAGGGAGATTCGAGTCTGGTGCAGTGGATGCTGGAAACAATCGCCGGCCAGACCAGCCAGGAAAACATGATTCACAATCTGGTCGTTCGATCCGATCAGGTCAGTGTGCAACGCGATATTGAAAGCTATGGCAACGTTTTTGCAAGTTACGATATCGGAATTCCCGTCGAACGCATACTGCTTGACATCATGCGTCGGCTCGTCAGCGACGGTACCTGGATCATCAATGAGCCTGGCTCGAGACTCTGGCATATGGAAGGCCACCTTTACGTGGTGTGGCCGGTTGGGGGCGAGGAGATTGCCGCGGTCATCAATCAGGACAAGATGCCGGGTCTGCCAAGGACGCCCAACAGCATTCTCGATATGCTGGTGGAGCGCAAACTAGCCGATTTCGGGGAACGGCAAAGTGATGGCAATCGTTGCTGGTTAATCGCCCCGGCGCCACTAGCAGAGAAGATTCCGAATATTCGCCTCTCCGCAATCCGCATCTGCAATCCCGCGATGATCGCCGATCCACTTTTCCCCTCGGTTGCGGGGAAAGTCATCAGTGGTTCGGATACATCGCCGACATCGACAGGCGAAAGCGCTGTCGTCATCAATGAAAATCCAGTTTCGAATGCATCTCACAACAAGGAATCGCCCATCATTCGTCAGGTGGAAGCGCCAACGGTGGCTGAACCGGACGTTCCGCCGGCTGATCGACTCGATGGCGCAGTGGGAGAGGCACTGAAGGCACTTGCCGAGGACATTCGGAGCGGAGATAAGGATTGTGCCAAGCTGATCCACATCGATTCGACGGGAGTACTGTGTCTGAAGTGGCCGGATGCATTCAAGGGTTACGGTTTGGAAAACAAGACCATCCTTGACGAACTCGGTCGCCGGAACTGGTTGGTCGTGGACCCCATGGCGCCATTCCGAAAGGTCAGCGAGGTTGAAGTGGGTATCGGTGCGCCGTGGAAGGTGATCCGGTTGCAACCGGTCGTGAAGTCTCTGCTGGATATCGGAACACAGATAGCCCCTGCTTCGAAAGAACGGGTTGAACCTGCTGATCCGACAGGAAACAAGCCAGTAAAGCCGGCTCGCAAGCTGATTACATCGACAAAGGATGAAGGAGCGGCCGAGAGAATTATGGGTCGCAAACTGGCGCTATTGGAGCAGGTTGTGGCCATCCTGCGTCAGGCGGTGATGGATGGAACCTTGGTTGCTCAGCAAGAAAACGGGTATTACCGAATCCGGGCCAAAGAGGCCGATCCCCTGCTGAAAACAAAAATCAAAGAGAGCATCGGCCAGATATCAGCCCTACACGGAGTTGATCCCGCTCGCTTCTCGACCGAGGACGTAGACAAGCGGCTGTACTATCGGATTCCGGTTTGATTGGTAGCTATCGTGAGTGTTTTTTTGGGTATCCGGAACTTGTGATTGATATCGCCATGACATGCGGCGGCGTAATAAACCTGCGTTCAGGTTCGACCGAGGCTCAAAACCGCCAGTCGTTGTTGGCGCCACATAGCTGCAGGATGACGGTTGCATCGACCGTTTCGGCTTAGAGCCTATTTCAGTAGGCCGGTTGCACGCCAAGTGATGATGCCGCAGGCGAGGTGCAACATGGCAATAAAAGTTTCGGGAAGTTTCTCCCATCGAACGAGTATCCGACGAAAGCGATTCATCCAACTGTGAGTACGTTCCACCACCCAACGCCGCGCCTTGAATCCGGCTTCGTCTTTGATCGCTTTGGCTTCTTCGCCACGGGCTCGGATATGGGCGGTAAAGCCGAACTCACGAACAATGGCGCGGACCTCGTCGAAATCGTAGCCTTTGTCCAAGCAAAGCCCCTGAGGTTTCGCCCGAGTTGGCCGCGGGCGCTTCGCCATGATGCCGCCCAGCGTTTTTTCGACCAATTTCATATCATTGCCGGTTGGCACCATCGATAACAACGGCCAACGGAATACCGACCGCTTCGGTCAGCACGCTGCGTTTGACGCCCTGCTTGCCCCGGTCCGTCGGGTTCGGACCAGTTTTTTTGAGCCCGCCAGGGGCGCCTTGGTCATTGCTCCATCCATCGACAGCCAAGACCAGTCGATCCCCTTGAGTCCGTCGTATCGGATCAACCCCGTGCGCCAGAGGGCTTCGAATACGCCCGCGTCGGCCCACTCCCGAAAGCGCCGGTATGCCGACTGCACGTGCAGATGCCTGTGACGTCCAAGGCGTTCCACTGGCAACCCGTGCGCAGGACGAACAGAATGCCGTTCATCGCGTCCCGGTCCGGTACTCGCGGATTGTGGCATCCCAAAGGATGTGATTTGCGTGTCGGTAGCAGTGGCTCGATCTGTTTCCATAGTTTGTCGTTCAGTCGCCAGCCATCATCTTTCGTCACGAGTCCCATCGTCTGCTCCCATCACGATTTCGATGGGAGTGTTATCGGCA
>CAISUK010000372.1 GCA_903888645.1 uncultured Pseudomonadota bacterium
ATGCACCGCGACGTCGACCTGTCCATGGCGGCCTTTCCAAAAATCATCTGACCGACCGGCAGCATTCTCGTTTTCAATAAGGACGCAAAATGAAATCCCATCTCAAGCCCATTACCGCCGCCATCCTCGCCACATGCTCCGCCATCGCCACAGCGCAACAGCCCACCGATGATGCCGCCAAGACTTTACCGACCATCACCATCACCGGCGCAGCGGACCAGGGCTATGCCGCGTCTCAAGCCGGTACCGGCACCAAGACAGACACGCCGTTGATGGAAACACCGCTGTCGATTCAGGTGATTCCGCAACAAATACTCGAGGATCAGAAGGTCATCATTCTCGACCAGGCGCTGAAGAATGTCAGCGGCGTCAGGCCCGACAACACAAGGGGAGCCGGTGAGCAGCTTTATTTGCGCGGATTTCCGACGTCGACAACGTTTCTCGACGGCTTTCGCATCGACGACAACTATGGCATCGGCTTGCGGACGATGACCAACGTCGAAAGTATCGAAGTGCTGAAGGGGCCTGGGGCCATACTTTACGGCCGCGTCGAACCTGGCGGAATCGTCAACATCGTGACCAAGCAACCCCAAGCTAGCCCGTACTATTCGATCGAGCAATCGGTCGGTTCCTGGAATCAATACCTGACCAATCTTGATGCGACTGGACCACTCAATCAGGACAAGAGTGTCCTCTATCGTGTCAACGTCTCTTCCATGGACAACCATTCATGGCGCGACGGCATACAGGAGAGAAAGTTATTTATCGCCCCGACCCTGGAATTCCACCTGAGTCCGCAAACTCAGGTTTCCTTGGAAGCGCAGTTGACGAAGGATCCCAACGTCTATGACAGCGTTCAGGCCGTGCCCTATGATGATGTCAACAAACAATTCATCTGGTTGCCACGCAACCAGAACCTCGCAGCGGGACCGCTGGACGGGCTGGACACCACCTTTCTGAAGCTTGCCTGGACGCATCGATTCAACGACGACTGGTCCATTAAACATCAGATCGTCCAGCACGATGTGAAGGTCTACTCCGACCCCTACTTTACTTCAGACAGCGGTTTCTATCAGGTAGGCACTACCTGGATGTTGGATCGGACGGTGAGCGTGGTCGATGCCCACTTCAAAACGACTGCGACGATTCTCGACATAACTGGGCATTTTCAAACCGGGCCGCTGCAGCACACCTTGCTGCTTGGTGGGGATTTTTACCGCTATGACGCGTTCCTCAAGAATATCTATTCGAGCACGCACTCAACCACAACCGCGTTCAATCCGGCGCCACCGGATGGACTGGTCGCCGATACGCAATACAGCTATGGCTCGATAACAGATAACACCGGTCTCTACCTGCAAGACCAGATCAAGTTCGCGCATGGATTTCATTTGCTCGCAGGCCTGCGCTACCAAAAGGTAGTTCGAACGGGTTCATTTACGGATGCAAGCGGAACCACGCCTGACGATCCACAACGGGATACCGCCACGACGCCGCGATTCGGCCTGCTCTGGCAAGCCAGCAACAATTTGAGTATCTACGCCAACTATGCGGAAAATTTTGGGGCCAACAATGGGCGCGACTGGCAGCATCAACCACTCCCACCTCAGAGTGCCAAGCAGCACGAGATCGGTGCAAAGTTGCAACTATGGGGTGGCAAGCTGACGGCCAGCCTGGCGCTCTTCGAACTGACCAAGACAAATTTGCAAACCGATGATCTGGCGCATAAAGGTGGTCCCGGTTGCGAATTCGGCTGTTCAGTTGCAATCGGCGAGGTTCGCAGCCGCGGTCCTGAGTTCGACATTCAGGGCGAAATCGCGCCGGGATGGAATGTCATCGCCACCTACACCAATACCGACATCCACATTACCAAGAGCAACAACGGCGACCAAGGATTGCGGCTGCCCAACGTGCCGCGCAACATGGCGAGTTTCTGGGCGACCCACGAGTTCAAATCGGAGTTGCTGCAAGGCTGGACAATTGGCGGAGGTGTCACCTGGCGGGACTCGGCCACCGATTCCACCAATACCTTCGACACGCCGGGCTATTCCGTGTTCGATGCCATGGCTTCTTACAAATTCAAGACCGGGCCGTACAAATCCCACTTGCAGCTGAACATCAACAATCTCTTCGACAAGAAGTACTACACCGATCTTTCGATATCCGGGAATACGGCTTCTCTGATTTACGGAACGCCGCGTTCTGCCACGCTTTCCTACAAGGTGGAGCTATAGGGATGGCCGACAAAGAAAATAACAGCCTGGTCCGCCGCGCCTTCCTGCAATCGCTGGTCGTTGCCGGCGGAACCGCGGCGTTGCCAAGCGTAGCTAAGGCCGGCGCAAAAGGATCGGATGCTGCGGGCCATGCCCGGCATGATGAGCTTCCCGTCGTCCCGCTTCCCGCTCCCGGCAGGAACCGTATTCCGGTGGCATTCCTGCTTGCTGAAGGCGCAGAAGTGGTGGACTTCGCCGGACCGTGGGGGGTGTTCGAATACGTCTTCCCGCCGGGAATGGACGAAGCACCGTTCCAACTTTACACCGTTGCCGAATCCACGGCACCGCTCAAAGTCTCGGGCGGCATGACGATTGTCCCCGACTTTTCGCTGGACAACGCGCCGCCGCCCAAACTCATTGTGGTTCCGGCCATGGGCGAACCCAGCGAGGCGATGCTGGCTTGGCTACGACGTGCCTCCAAGGCTACCGACCTGACCATGTCGGTGTGCAACGGCTCGTTCGTTCTGGCCAAGGCGGGGCTGCTCTCCGGCAAAGCCGCCACCGCCCACCACGGCGGCGGCTATGCAATGCTCGCGGCCGATTTCCCGGACGTCAAGGTGATTCGCGGCGCACGCTTCGTTGACGCCGGGAATGTCTCAACGGCCGGCGGGCTGACCTCGGGGATCGACTTGGCGCTGCACGTGGTCGAGCGTTATTACGGCCGCAAGGTGGCCGAGCAAACCGCAACCCATCTCGAATATCAGGGCCAGGGCTGGAAGCACGCGAATTCCAATGTCGCGTTTGCGAAGAAGCCCATATCGACGGAAGCGCACCCAATCTGCCCGGTATGTGAAATGGAGGTCGACAATAAATCGATCTACGAGATGTATCACGGGCACAAATATTATTTCTGCTCGCCCGAAGACAAGGCGCGCTTCGATCTGACACCGGAACGGTTCGCGGATCAGTGAGCCGCGCATGGATCAGGCACGATGAATACTGACAAAAGAGCTTTCCGCGCTCGACCGCGGCGCTGTGGCACTTCGATAGTTCAATGACCCGCCATTTCTGGGTGCTGGTGCATCGCTACGCCGGCCTGTTCATGGCCTTCTTCCTGATAGTCATCGGGCTGACCGGCAGCATCATCGTCTTCAACCCGGAGTTGTACGACTGGCTCGATCCGCAACCCAAGGTTGAGCCTCGCGCGGCGCCGATCTTGGATGCCTACACGCTGCGTGAACGCGCCCAGGCGCTGGTGCCGCACGGTATGGTCAATGTCCTGAGCTTTCACATCAAGCCCGGCGATCCTTATGTGGCCGGCATCGAGCCGCGTATCGACCCGGCCAGCGGCAAGCCCTACGAACTCGATGTCAGCACCCTCTACCTCGACCCTTACACCGGGGCATTGCTGAAACGCGACAATTACGCGGGCGACATCTGGCCGATTACCCGGCAGAACCTGATGCCCCTGATCAACCGCCTGCACTACCAGATGGCTTTGCCCGGATCGATCGGCTCTTATCTGTTTGGCATCGTCGCGCTGGTGTGGACCATCGACTGTGTGGTCAGCGCCTATCTGACCTTTCCCGTCGGTGTGCGCCGGCGTAAGGCAGGAGAACCGTCGGCACCGGCAAAGAAACAGCGCAACTGGTTGGCGCGCTGGTGGAATCCGGCATGGCTGGTGAAGTGGAACGGCTCTGCCTATCGCGTCAATTTCGACCTGCATCGCGCCGGCGGGCTGTGGGTGTGGATCATGTTGCTGGCTTTGGCGTGGTCGAGCGTTGGCTTCAACCTGAACGAGGAAGTCTACAACCCGGTCATGAAAGCAGTTTTCAACATGCCCGATCCCTACGGCAGCAGCCTGCCCAAGCTCGACCGGCCGCGCGCCGATCCGGCGCTGGACTGGCGCACCGCACACGAAGCCGCCAGGAAGCTGATGGCCGAGCAGGCGCAGCACCTGGGATTCAAGGTGGAGCGCGAAGACCTGCTGATGTACCGGTCAGACCAGGGAGTCTTTCTCTACGTCGTACGCAGCGACCGCGACCTGCTCGACGAAGGCGCTTCGACGACGCTGCTCTTCGATGACATGGGCAAGTTTCTTTCGGTTACCCTGCCCACCGGCCAGAATGCCGGCAGCACCATCCACACGTGGATCTTCGCCCTGCACATGGCGCAGATTTGGGGACTGCCCTTCCGCATCTTCGTCACCTGCATGGGTATCCTGATCATCATGCTCTCCGTGACCGGCGTGTATATCTGGCTGAAGAAGCGCAAGGCACGGCGGCTGTCACAGGAGCGGCAGCTGCAGCAGGCTGCCGTCAGCACGAGCTAGCGGCGGTCACTGACATGGCGCGGCTGATCCTTGTCATTCTGCTGTTGCTGGTTTGCGCTGTGTTCTATCTGAGATTTCGGTTGCACAGGCTGCCGGATCGGCAGCACCTTGAATCCGAAGTCGACGCGGAAATCGGCAAGATGATGAAGCGGGGACTCGCCGTCGGGCTGGTTATCGGTATCGTCAAGGAGGGCCGGACGGTGATCAAGGGATATGGCTCGGTATCCAAGGAGACCACGCTCGCGCCCACGGCGTCGACGCTTTTTGAGATCGCCTCGATCACGAAAGTGTTCACGGCAACGACGCTTCAGGCATTGGCGGACGCCGGTGTGCAGCGGCTGGATGCCACGCTTGGCGAACTGCTGCCGGCCGAGTTCCTGGCAGCCTCGGTGAGAAACGTCACGCTTCGTCAATTGGCTACCCACCGTTCCGGATTTCCGCCGGTGCCGAAAACCTACCTTGAGAAAATTCCCGACACGGCCAACATCTCCAGGGACGTCACAGCGGCCGACCTGCTGGCTTATCTGGCCGACCCAAAGGGCAAGCGGCCCGCGGGAAAATTCACTTATTCCAATTTCGGCGCCGGGCTGCTCGGCTACCTGTTGGCCCGGTGCGCCGGCAAATCTTATGAAGCCCTTGTTGCAGAATCTGTGCTGGCGCCGCTCGGCATGACAAACACTGCTGTCACCTTGACTACCGAGCAACGCGAAAATCTCGCCCAGGGCCATTCCATGAAAGGCGACTCGGCAAAGCCACTCGATTGGGCCGGCGGCACGCTGGATGGTGCCGGTGCGCTGAAATCGACCGCTCATGACATGACGCTGTTCATCAAGGCCAACCTCGCGGATGACGATTCGGCTCTGTCGCGATCGCTGCGAGAAACGCACCGGGCCAATCCAGGCGGTCAAACGGCGCTCGGCTGGATGCTGCCCGGCTTCATTGAACGCTTCGTCGGCAACAGTTCCATTCTCTGGCACAACGGCCTGACGCCTGGCTATGCCGCCTACATCGCCATCGATCCGCGGAACAAGACTGGGCTGGTCATACTGGTCAACCGGGCTGTCGACATCACGCTGCCGGGAATCATGCTGATGCGGCTGGTCAGAACGCAATCATGGGCTTCATAGTGCGCACGAAAAAGTGATCGGACGCTGACATCGCATCTAATTCGTATACCCAGGGCGTCAAGCGAC
>CAISUK010000373.1 GCA_903888645.1 uncultured Pseudomonadota bacterium
CTGATCACCTGCCGTGCTGAACCAATCAGGGGCCGTCATGGCCCCTGTTTCGTCTACCCGTCAAACCTATCCGCCGTCCAGAAAATCCGCCGCCAAGTGTGAACGCCGACGAGTGCCGCTGTCATGACGCCGCTAACAGATGATGAGTTACCCACTATGCGCCTCCCTTCTTGGGCAGTAAATCTGACGAAAGTTATAGGAACCGCAGATTTCGCTGTAAAACGCGCCGCGTTGCGTGACAAAACTCACAGAAAGGAAAAGATTTTTCCAGCCCTGCGTAATTTGGCTTGCCGAGCCGATCGCTTGTGCGCACAAGGTTCGGGTTGCGGAGTCGGAGTACGCCGGGATTGCCGCCGCTCCAACAACAAAGGCTCTGGTGACCGACAAGACGGCTGGAAGCATGGTGGTCTTTCTTGGTAATCGGATACCTTCCGAAAGGCCGGGAAAATGCTAATGGACTAAACAATGCATTGGTGCCGATGGCTTGTAGCGCATCGTCAATCTTGCTGCAAAGGACCACGAACTGGTTTTGTCCCCACCGCTCGCCGGTGTACCGAAGTATATCGACGAAATCTTGCCGCGCTATCGGGGAAAGCTTGACTGGTAGCGTCTTACGGGAGGACATCGGGGTCCATCGGTTGGCCGCTATGCATGGCATCGATGGCGCTTTGGGTGATGCCCTTCAATGATTCAGGCGTGTAGGCGATGCCATCACCCCGGTCGAGTTGTTCGTCCCCCTTCTTGATCGCAGCTTGCCAGAGCCCTACGCGGCTTTCCTCAACCTGCATACGCCGTATGGCGTTGCGGATCACTTCTGTGGCATTGCCGTAGAAACCGTTTGCCACCTTGCTCTTGATGAAACTTTCCATCTCGGACGAGAGATTGACGTGCATGGTCATGGCCGATCCTCCGATGAACGAATAGTTACAAAATATCCATATTACGTATATTCGTCAAGCCAAGATCGCAGACTGAAACCCACCCGTCGGCAAGACCCTTGAAACGCCATTCGCTGAGAGAATGTTAGCAGTAACTTCGCCGCTAAAGAGGCCGTAGTCGAGTTACTCTTCGGCGGGCGAAAACAACACGGGTTGAATGCTTTCAAGAAATCCCGCTAGGCCCAACCACGGTTCCTTTTCCTGCTGCCAACCCCTTCTCAATCAGTGCCGCAATATCTTCGAGAGAAACTGCTGCGCCCGCTCCGAGCGCGGCGCGCCGAAGAACTCTTCGGTGGGCGCGTCCTCGACGATGCGGCCTTGATCCATGAAGATCACCCGGTGCGCAACTTTGCGGGCAAAGCCCATTTCGTGGCTGACGCACATCATGGTCATGCCCTCGCGCGCTAGTTCGACCATGACGTCGAGCACCTCGTTGATCATCTCCGGGTCCAGTGCCGAAGTAGGTTCGTCGAACAGCATGCAGATGGGATCCATCGCCAAGGCGCGGGCGATAGCCACGCGCTGCTGCTGACCGCCTGATAATTGTCCCGGATGCTTGTCGGCCAGGGCGCGGAGGCCGACGCGATCGAGCAGTTGCAAGCCCTTCTCGGCGGCTTCGTCAGGACGGCGGCCCAGCACCTTCACCTGGGCGATGGTCAGGTTGGCCATGATGCTCAGGTGCGGGAACAATTCGAAATGCTGGAAGACCATGCCGATGCGGCTACGCAACTTCGGCAAATTGGTGCCGGGCGCGCCAACCGAAATGCCGTCGACGGTGATCTCGCCGGCCTGGAACGGTTCGAGGCCGTTGGCGCATTTGATCAGCGTCGATTTGCCCGATCCGGACGGTCCGCAAATGACCACCACTTCGCCCCTGCGAACCTGCGTGGAGCACTCGGTCAGCACCTGGAAGCTGCCGTACCACTTGCTGACTTTGTCATAAACAATCACGCGACTGATTTCCTTTGCAGGTTCTTCACCAGCCACGAGACGGCGTAGCAAATGACGAAGTAGATCAGGCCGGCGAACAGCAGCAGTTCGACCAGTCGGCCGTCACGGTCGCCAACCTTGTAGGCGGCGCCGAAAAAATCAGCCAGGCCGATGACATAGACCAGCGAAGTGTCCTGGAAGAGAATGATTGCCTGCGTCAACAGCAGCGGCGTCATGTTGCGCAAGGCTTGCGGCAATACTACCCAGCGCATGACCTGTGCGTAAGGCATGCCCAGCGCCTGGGCTGCGGCGACCTGTCCCTTCGGCACGCTCTGGATGCCGGCGCGAATGATTTCGGCATAATAGGCCGATTCGAACAGGGAAAATGCCACCAGCGCCGAGGCCATGCGAATATCGGTGGATGCTTGCACGTGCAGCAGTTGTTGCAGCAGCGCCGGTACGATCAGGTAAAACCACAGGATCACCATCACCAGCGGAATCGCGCGGAAGACGTTGACGTAGGTCGCTGCTGGCCAACTCAGCCAAGGTTTGCCCGACAGCCGCGCCATGGCCAACAGGGCTCCCCAAACTATGCCGACGGCGATGGCTGTAAGCGTCAACTCCAGCGTGACGGACATGCCTTTGGCAAGAATCGGCAAGGCACCGGGAATCGAACTCCAGTCGAATTCGTACATATCTAGCGCCCGCCGACGAAACCGGGGAATCGGGTGGTCGCCTCGACCCAGCGCATGGCCAGCATGACGACGACGTTGATCAGCGCGTAAAGCAGCGTAACGGCAATGAACGCTTCATAGGGCTGCGCCGTGTAGTCGACCAGTTGCTGGGCCTGCCGCGACAGTTCGATCAGGCCGATGGTCGATGCCACCGCCGAGTTCTTGAAGATATTGAGAAACTCGGAAGTGAGCGGCGGCACGATGATGCGAAAAGCCATCGGCAACAGCACTTGGCGATACGTTTGCGGCAGCGTCAGGCCCAGCGCCAAAGCCGCATTGCGCTGCCCGCCCGGTAGCGACTCGATGCCGCCACGCACCTGTTCGCAGACGCGGGCGCCGGTGAAGCAGAAAAGGCATAGCCAAGCGGCGATAAACTGTTGCATCAGCGGATCGCTTTGCTTGATGGCGCTGCCCCACGTTGACGGCAGTAATTCGGGCAGTACGAAATACCAAATGAACAACTGCACTAGCAGCGGGACGTTGCGGAAAATTTCGACATAGGTGGTGGCGACTCCTCGCAGCCAGCGGTTCGGCACCGTGCGCAAGACACCGAACAGCGTGCCGATGATTAGCGCCACCAGCCATGCTGCCAGCGACAACCCCAGCGTCCATTGCAGCCCGGCCAGCAACCAGCCCAGAAAGGTCGTTTCGCCGCTTGGCGTCGCGCTGAGCAGGACAGACCAGTTCCAGGCGTAGCCCACGGCGGCAACTAGTCGAAAGCCTTGTCGTTGGGATTCCTTAACAATGCCTTCATGTCATCCGAGAGCGGAAAGCCCAGATTCAGGCCCTTGGGTGGAATTGGGTTGAGGAACCATTTGCCATAAATCTTTTCCGCTTCGCCCGACTTCATCAACTTGCCGATCGCATCGTCGACCACCCTTTTGAACGGCGCGTCGTCACGCCGCAGCATGCAGCCGTAAACCTCGCGCGACTGCGGCGTGCCGGTAACAGTCCAGTCGCCCGGCCGCTTGGCCTTGGCCAATTCGCCATAAAGCAGCGCATCGTCCATCATGAAAGCAACGGCACGCCCGGTTTCCAGGGTCAGGAAGCTCTCGCCGTGATCCTTGGCGCTGATGATGTTCAAGCCGAGTTTCCGCTCCTCGTTCATCTTGCGCAGCAAGCGCTCCGAGGTTGTGCCGGCAGTTGTCACCACGTTCTTGCCGGCGAGATCGGGGAAGTCTCTAATGCCCGAATCCTTCTTCGTCAGCAGCCGGGTGCCGATGACGAATATGCTATTGGAAAAACTTACCTGTTTTTGCCGTTCGAGATTGTTGGTCGTCGAACCGCATTCGATATCGATGGTGCCATTCTGCACCAGGGAAATACGGTTCTGCGAGGTCACCGGGTTGAGCTTGATCTGCAGCGCAGCCAGCTTCAGTTGCTGCCTCACCGCCTCGACCGCCGCCAGCATGATCTCCTGCGAATAGCCGATCACCAACTGCTTGTCGTCGTAATAGGAAAACGGAATCGACGACTCGCGATGCCCGAGTGTAATGCTGCCGCTGTCCTTGATTTTCTTCAAGGTACCGCCGGGTTCCTGAGCATGAACCGTGGCGGCAACAAGCGAACAGGCGATGGCGAAGCGCAGCCGGGGGAGGCGCATTGAATTATTCCCGAGAAAGTTGAGGCTGCAGATCCGGCATGCCAACAGCTGGACTGTGCGCAAAACGCGTCGCCGCGATAGTGCCTGGCCGGCCTCCCTGCTCAATCTGCTTGAGTACGAAATTGATCGACATCCAGCAAGCGCGCAACCAGAATATCCAGAGGATCGACCAGAGGAAAAAACTCATGAGAGGATGGCGCGCCATGAAAGGTGGTTCAGTTCCGTCACTGCCAAAAACGGCTGCATACAGCGGTGCTTGCTCGACGCGAACCGCCAGCTTGCCAAGCGATTGGTCCAATGCTGGCGAAGCCAGCATTGCCTGCCTGGTGCCGAGCACCCTGCTCAATTTTTCCGTCACCAAGAATCCATTCCTGACCACGTAAGCCTTTACCCCATCGATGGCGATTTGCTCGGCTTGCCTGACGATAGCCGCTTCCGACGCGCCGACGGCGTCAGCGATCCACTGCCGGTTTGCATCAAGGCTGGCCAAAGCATCGGTCGTGTCGTGGCTGCCGATCGATGCACCGCGGGCGTCGCGCGGCTGGACTCGCCTGAACTTGATCAGTCCGTCCAGCATGTTTTCGCCGGACCAGGTACCGTTTCGCTGTGCCGTCTTGAGTACCACATAAGCATCGGCTTCCGATTCGATCATGACTGAATGGATCAAGGCCGCTCTTTCAGAACCATATTGGTGAAGTTGATCGGTCAATCCCCCGTTGTAATCAAGGAAAACGGCGTGGCCCAACTCATGACGCAGGGTAAATGCCAAGGATTCGCCTTCCCGAAAACTCTGTGCAATCCATTGCCTGGCAGGAATCGGCAGCGCGACGTTACAGTGCCCCGCTGGCCCGACGGAAGCCGTGGCGTCACCTTCGGGCACTGCTTGTTCGACGGTTTCCAGACAGCTGGTCACCGAATTGCGGATGGGATCGAGAGTGGAAAATGTGAGCAGGCGATACGCCAAGGTGAGCAGATATTCGATGGGGTCGCTGGTTGCCGCAATGATTGTGACCGGCTTGGCCAACGGGCCGGGGTTCGGATAATCCCGCGCAATCATTTCATTGACCTGGCCGACGCCTGACTCCAATTCGGTGGCGAGCATGGCGTGCCGATCAAGCAAATCCAGCGCCTCTTCAAGGTCCAACGATTGGGGCAAGCGGGTCAAATCGAGTGAAAAAAACATCCACAGTGCCAACGCCAATGCAATCGCCGCTGGTCGAAATGGATTCAGCTGGTGCAACCATTGAAGCCCCAGCCTGGTGTCCATGAAACCGCTATGCCATGTCATCGGGTTCATCTTCATGGGGCCATGGTCCGTCTATGCTCCTTCAAGACCGGCAGTTGAGCGGTCTGCAGCGGTAATCCAAGCAGAGGGAAGACTTCACGCAGCAACGACAAAGGAATTCGACGAGTAACGCGGATCCGCAACCATTATGATGTTTGCGCGGAGCATCGCGCCGAACTTCATCGATGGCAAATTGTACCTTGAGAAAAGTACCGTTTTGCGCAGTCGAAGCACGAAAAATTCACGACTGAATGACGGCCGAACGCCCCGCCGGTTGCTGCCCGCCGATGTCGTCGCTCAACTATGCCGCGCGGACGATGAGCGACAACTGCCCGTGCCCGCTGTTGTCCAGAACATTGAAGAAGAGTTCTGTGGCGAAGCGCTCGCCATCATGGTTCACCGCCTGAAACTGTTGGCCGATTCGGCACAGGTAGCGCAGTTGCGGATTTATCTGGCCGTCCTGTAGTAGCTCGAAATCGGCCAACTGCGGCACCAAGTCTGAAATATGTCGTTGGCAGAGCGCGCTGCGCGAAGTTTTGAACAGCGCCTCGCAGCTTCTGCTGCAGTCGTGGATCAGTCCATGATTATCCAGCGTCAATCTGGCGCTCTCCTCACCAGCGTCGGCTCTTGCCTTGACGTTGGCACCCGACCGAGCGGCCGTGTCGATGATCGCGGCATTCCTGGGCGATTGAAAGGCGAGTGCCGCATCGTCGCCTATTCTTGGTGGAACAGTCGCGGCTATGGTTTCGATATTTTTCATGGAAATGACACCTGTGGGCGCGCCGACCCCGACGTTCGGCCATGGCAACCGAGGGCAGCGCCATGGAATTCGTTATCGCAGCAACCGATACGCGATCAACCGATTTTTTAACACGACGAGATGTCAATATCATGACAAATCCATCACCGTGAAATGGCTTGTTCGGTCGCGTTGCGCAAGGGATTGCGGCGGCTGGATAACCAACCGAAAAAGGACAGCAGCGACAGTCCGCAACCGATCAGCAGAATGCCTGCCACTTCGATCGCTTTGAACTCCTCGCCAAGCATCAGCCGGGACGACACAATCGCGACCACCGGCGTGCCGAGAACGGACAGGCTGGCTTCCCAGGCCGGCAACCGGTCAAGAATGTAGATCCACAACCACCAACAGATGGCGGTGCTGGCAATGCTCAAGAAAGCCAGGATGCCGATGTAAGGCAGTGACCAGTCGGTGGGTCGATCAGTGACAAGCACGGCCAGTAGCACCAGCGGCACCGCGCCGAGGATCATCTGCCACGTGGTCAGCGCCAGCAGATCGACCGGATGCCGGGAGCGCAAGCGCTTGACGAGAATGGTGCCGATGGCCCAGCAAACGGCCGCCGAGACGCCGAGGACTTTACTCAACAGGCTGGAATGCATGTCCCATGGCTCGATGATCAGCACCAGGCCAACCAGGGTGCTGAGCGCGGCCAGCCACTGTGAACCGCGAATGCGCTCGCCCAGAATCGGCCAGGCCATCAATAGCGTCCAGATCGGCATCGTAAAAATCAGCACGGCCGTCTTGCCCGGCCCGCCTTCGACCAATGCCCAGGTTTGTAGCGCCATGAAAGCCGTCACCTGAGTCAGGCCGATAACCAGGGTGGGACCAGGTGCTACCGGACGGAGCGAACGACCGCTGGCCTTGAGGGCCAGAAGAAGCGCCATGGCGCCGCCGACAGCGCGTTCAGCCGCGAAAGCGAAGGGCGGGGCATAAGCCAGGCCTTGCTTGGCCATTACCCACGTGTATCCCCAAGTGAGCGAAAGGACGAGCAAGGCCAGCGGCGGAAGCCAGCGGGCCAGTGAAATTGGCGTTGAAGGCATCGGGAAATCAGCAGTCAGCTAATACATGGGGGGACAGAGTGGGGGACGCAGAATACCTGACCGAACAGCGGATGCTCTTTGTGCCAGCCAATTCCAGTCAATTCCCTCGGTTCCGAAAGTGCCTATTATCCGGCGCGACGCCAATAGCGAGACGCCGCAGCTATCGCCATGGAGATAGCTGAATCGATGCGGAGTAGCTGATCTGCATCAATAATCCGGATTTTGCCTGTACTATGATGTCCTCCCGAAAAAATTGGTTGGCCATCCTGACGAAATGTTGCCGATCGGCGCCGCAGCCGTGCGAATCAGTAATGAACTTGGCATGCTTCGGAAACGGGGCGTCCGTTCCGGCTGGGCGGCACCGGGATGAATCGAGTCGGCCAGATTCCGGCCGGAGCGACAGTAATCGCGTCCATGGAGCCACCCATGGTTGCCGGTCAATCCGTCTCATTGCTTGTCCAGTAACCACCGCATCGATCGAGATCGCCACCATGAGAAAAAAAACATCGACCAAACAGGTATCGACCAAACAGGTATCGGCAAAACAGGAACCTGTGCCGCCGATCGTCAAGGGCTTTGACGGCTACGTCGTTTGCGTCGGCGCATCGGCTGGCGGTCTGGACGCCCTGGAGAAATTCTTCAAGGCCTGCCCGGCGGACACGGAAGCCGCCTTTGTCGTGGTCCAGCACTTGTCGCCCGACCACAAGAGCATGATGAGCAACCTGCTCGCACGGCATACGGACATGCCGGTGATCGTGGTCGAGGACGATATGCCGATCGAAGGCAATCACGTCTATCTGATTCCCCCCGGGGCAATCATGCACGTGACGGCCGGCCACCTTCACCTGACCCCCAAGAATCCGCGCGGCCTGACGTTGCCCATCGACATTTTCTTTTCGTCATTGGCGGATATTTATGGCAGCCATGCGGTTGGCGTGATTTTATCGGGGACCGGCACGGATGGTACCCGCGGCACGGTTGCCATCAACGCGGCCGGCGGCTTCCTGATGGTCCAGGAACCGGAGTCGGCCAAGTTCGACGGCATGCCGCGCAGCGCCATCGGCACCGGCGTCGTCGACGCCATTTTGCCCCCAGAAGAGTTGCCGGCGCGACTGGTCGCGCACATCTATAACCTTCCCTACAAAGATGTCCAGACGGTCACCAAAGTCATCCCCTATGCGACGATGACAACGGATGAAGTGCTGGCCGCCATTTTGCAGCTGCTGCATCAGATCGGCGGCATAGACTTCTCCGATTACAAACTGGCCACGGTCATGCGCCGCATCGAGAGGCGGATGCAGGTGCGTCACGCTCCCGAGCTTTATCAGTATCTCGACCTGCTGGAAAACGACCGCGGCGAAGTCATTACCCTGCGCCGAGAAATGCTGATCTCCGTCACCAGTTTTTTCCGCGACCCCGAGACATTCGCCGTTCTGTCGGAGAAGGTTATCCCGACCATCGTTGCCGAAAAACAGGCCGGCGACACGATACGGGTGTGGACCGCTGGCGTCGCCACCGGCGAGGAAGCCTACACCATTGGCATGCTGTTCATCGAGGCCTTCGAGCGCGAGCGGCGCTGGCCCAACCTGAAAATTTTCGCCACCGACGTCGACCAGTCGTGCGTCGAAACCGCTGGCGTTGGCCAGTATCCGGAATCGGCGGCCGCAGAGCTATCGCCGGAACGTCTCGAACGCTTCTTCGTCAAGAAGGGCGACAGTTTCGTCATCAAGAACGATCTGCGCCAGTGCATCGTTTTTGCGCGGCACAACCTGCTGGCCGACCCGCCCTTCACCAAGATGGATCTGGTGGTCTGCCGCAACACCCTGATTTATTTCAAGTCGACCGCACAGGAGCGCGCCTTGCGCTCGTTGCAGTATGCGATCAACCAGGGTGGCGCCTTGCTGCTGGGATCGAGCGAGTCGCTCTCGGCGGTGACCGAAGGTCTGCAGACCATCAGTGCCAAACACAAGTTGTTCCGCCGCAAAGGGTCGATGGCGTTGCCCTTTCTCGACCGCAAAGGCCGCGTGCCTTATGCGCACCAAGGGTTGCCCAGCAGCGCTCATGTCAGCAAAGTGCGGCGCCGCGCCAACGAAACCAACATCGCCGATGCCGGCATCACGGCTTTGCTCGATCGCTTTGCCCCGCCGTCCGTGGTGGTGAACGAGAACCATGAAGCCGTGCATCTCTTCGGCGATGTCAGCGTCTATCTGCATGCGAAAGAAGGTGCCGCCAGCCTGGACATCAACCGGCTCTTGCCGGGCGCGCTGACACCAGTTGCGTCCGCCCTGCTCTACAAGGCGGCGCGCGATCGCAACTCGCTGGTTTCCGATTCCGTTGGCTTGACACTGCATACCGGCGAGCACCGCAGGATTCGACTATCGGCGCATCCGATCGATAACGGCAGCGAGGAGCGGCTCACTTTGCTCTGCTTCGAACCGGACGCTTCGACAGCCGCGCCAGCGATGGAATCAGTCGATGTCGACGCCGAGACCATTGCCCGGGTAACGATTCTGGAGCGAGAACTCGCCGCAACGCGCGAAAGTCTGCAAGCCACGATCGAAGAGTTGGAAACTTCCAACGAGGAATTGCAGGCCACCAACGAGGAGTTGATGGCCTCCAATGAGGAATTGCAGAGTTCCAACGAGGAACTGCAATCCGTCAACGAAGAGATGAGTACGGTCAACGCCGAATTCCAGGAAAAGATGTTGATCGTGAATCGCGTCAACGCCGACCTCGACAGCATGGCCAGAGCGACTGCTGTGGCCACGGTTTTCGTCGACTCGCAAATGATCATCACCCGCTTCAGCCCCGATGCGACCCAGGTGTTCAAACTGCGGGAGACCGACATCGGCCGGCCGCTCGATGAAATTTCCAATGTGCTGCGGTATCCAGATCTGATTGAAGACCTGGAAGCCACGCTCAAGACGGAGCGCATGATCGAACGTGAAATCAACACGCTCGACGACAAGAAGACCTTTCTGGTCAGGCTTTTGCCTTATACGATTCCCTCATCGACCGTGCGCGGGGCGGTTGCCAGCTTCGTTGATGTCACCTCTTACCACGATGCCAGGCGACTGCAGGCAATCATCGATGCATTGCCCGAGCATATCGCCGTGGTTGATCCAGTCGGCATCATCGTGATGGTTAACGCGGCCTGGAAGCGCTTTGCGCGTGCCAACGGAGACAAGGACATGAAGCACTCCGGTACGGGAACCAGTTATCTCGACGTCTGCCAGGTAGGCAACCTGGCCGAAGCTGCCAGCGCCTCTGCCGCCATTGTCGGCGTGCGCGGGGTTCTGGAGGGAAGCTTGCCCGCATTCTCCTTGAACTATCCCTGTCACTCGCCTACCGAACAGCGCTGGTTCGTCATGCATGTGGCGCCGGTGCTTGGTCACGATTATGGCGCTGTCATTAGTCACGTCGATATTTCTGCCTGGTATCAAGGAGAAGCGGGATGAGCCGGCATCAAGTCAACCTCGAGGCATTGCGCCACCGCGCAGAAACGGCAATCGAGCGAAGCCAGTCCGGTTGGGTGGGCAAGACTGAAACCGTCAAGGAATCTGACGCACGCAAGCTCATCGAAGAATTGCGTATCTATCAGACCGAACTGGAGATCCAGAACCAGGAACTGAGCGGCGCGCAAAGCGAAATTTCATTGACGCTGGAGAAATATCGGGCGTTGTTTGACAACCTGCCGTTACCGGCGATCATCGCCAACGGCCAGGGATTCATTGTCGAGGCCAACCGGCAAGCCAGCGAATTGCTTGGCTTGCGCAGCAATGCCGGGCTGCAGCATCGTTCCGTGCTCCAACTGTTCGATATAGAGAGCCGCAGCCACCTTTATCCAGCACTCGGCAACCGCACCAATACGGCACCACGAACCGTCGAACTGCTCGGGTTGCATACCGGCGCCGGGCAGACCATCCCGTGCGACGTGCATATCAGCCACTTGCAGGAAGAATCGCAGCAGGACGGACGAACCTTGCTGGTGCTGGTCGACCAAAGCACCGAAGTAGCGCTGCGCGAAAGCGAAGAGCGCTATAGCGCGTTGTTCATGAATGTCAAGGCGGCGATGTTGATGGTAGACCCGGATTCCGGACGAATACTTGAAGCCAACGCAGCGGCCCAGGCTTTCTATGGATACGACCATGACCAGTTCAGCCGAATGCGCATCGCCGACATCAACATCCTGTCGGCGGAGTCGATCAGTGCCGAAATGAAACTCGCCCAGGAAGAGAAACGACATTGTTTCTACTTCACGCATCGATTGGCAAATGGCCAGGTCCGTCAGGTCGAGGTGTATTCCGGGCCGGTCAGCTATGGATCGAAAACGGTACTCTACGAGATCATTCACGACATCACCGAGCGCCGGCAGGCCGAAGGCGAAGTGCAATTGCACCGCCATCATCTCGAAGAGCTGGTAGAACAACGCACCGCTTCGCTAGTCGCCACTGAGGCCAAGGCGACGCATATTTTGCAGTCCAGCGCCGATGGCCTTTACGGTGTCGACACTGACGGAATAATCACCTTCATCAATCCGGCGGCCTGCACCATGCTGGGCTATAGCGCTGACGAGGTGCTCGGCCGCTCCGCCCACGCGCTGTTTCATCACAGCAAGCCCGATGGTTCGCCCTACCAGGTCGACGAATGCCCCGGACACCAAGCCGTGCGCGTAGGCCTGCAAGTCCGTGTCGGCGATGAAGTGTACTGGCGCAAGGATGGCCAGGCGATTCCCATCATGTATGCCGTGCACCCGATGGTTCAGCATGGCGTCAATACCGGTTCTGTGGTCAGTTTTGTCGACATGAGCCAGCAACGCGCAGCCGAGCGGGCGCGGGAGAAAGCACTGGTCGCCGCGGAGAACCTGGCCCGGGTGCGAAGTGAATTTCTGGCCAACATGAGCCACGAAATTCGCACGCCGCTCAACGGCGTGCTGGGCTTCGCGGAGATCGGTTTTCGCAATTATCAGAACAGCGAGAAAGCCCGATCCGCTTTCGCCAAGATCCAGGCGTCCGGCCACCGCCTGCTCGGCGTAATCAACGACATCCTCGATTTTTCCAAGGTCGAGGCGGGTAAGTTGATCATCGATCATACCGAGACGTCATTGATCGAAGTCATTGATCACGTCATCGAACTGGTTGGCGAGCGCGCACGCAGCAAACAGCTCGACTTGCGTGTGAAATTGGCACCCGACCTGCCGAAGAACTGTGTCAGCGACTCGTTGCGTATGGGCCAGATCCTGCTCAACCTGTTGTCGAATGCAATCAAGTTCACAGAGTCAGGAAGCGTCACGCTGGCGGCGTCGCGCCAAGGCGACCAGCTGGTTTTCAGCGTAATCGATACGGGTATCGGCATCGACGAAGAGCATTTCGCCCAGTTGTTCAATCCCTTCCAGCAGGCGGATGGTTCAACCACCCGCAAATTTGGCGGGACCGGTCTTGGTCTGGCGATCAGCAAACGCATCCTGGAATTGATGGATGGCGACATCCGCGTGGAAAGCCAACTCGGTGCAGGCAGTACCTTCGAGTTTCGCCTGCCTTATGTCGAGGCTGCCGCGCCGAAAGCCGAAACCACACCGGCTCAAACCGCTTTATCGCCGCCACTGGAAAAGCCGCTGGCCGGACTGTCCATTCTCGCCGCCGAGGATGACGCCATCAACCGGATGGTGCTTGAAGAAAACCTGATTCACGACGGTGCCGAGGTGGTGCTGGTAGGCAACGGCCGCGAGGCAGTCGAACGGGTGATGCAGGATGGCAGTGCGGCCTACGATGTCGTCCTGATGGACATTCAGATGCCGGAGATGGATGGATACGAAGCCACCCGGCAGATTCGCGTGCTGGCGCCCGATCTGCCGATCATCGGCCAAACCGCACACGCGCTGGACGAAGAACGCGATAAATGTCTGGCGGCAGGCATGGTCGGGCATATTGCCAAACCGATTGACCCGGAATTGCTGGTTAAGTTGGTGCGCGAGCATGCGTCAGCGAGGAAAACGGTTGAGGATTGAAACCGGACGGTTGATGCCGCATTGGTGATCGGAAACAATAAAGTCTGGCGGACCGCCGAAATTTGCACTTCCCATCCGATCCTCGCGAATACGGTCTGTCGGACCTGCAATTGATGTGGGTTTCCGACACATCCGATCACAGATAATTCATCCTGGGCATCCCGATTTGCGTCTTGAAAAGCAAAGACCGGGCGTCCATCAGAGGCGTAACAAACCACTCACCAGCCGATGAGCCAAAGGGACATTGAAATGACAAAACAGGCGAACGTTGTCCGGCCGGGAAAACCATATCCCCTGGGGGCGACCTGGGACGGCGAGGGTGTCAATTTCGCCCTTTTCTCGCAGCATGCGGAAAAAGTGGAGTTGTGCCTTTTCGATGCGCGCGGCCGGCGCGAAACGGATCGGATCGAGTTGCGAGAGCACACCGATCTGGTCTGGCACTGCTATCTGCCGGAGGCGAAGCCCGGCCTCCTGTATGGTTACCGGGTACACGGCCCTTACCAACCGCAACAGGGCCACCGCTTCAACCCCAACAAACTGCTGTTCGACCCGCATGCCAAGGCGGCGGTGGGGCGGTTGCGCTGGAGCGATGCCAACTTCGGCTACAAGATCGGTGCAAAGCAGGAAGACTTGTCTTTCGACTGGCGCGACAATGCCCCGGTCATGCCGAAGTGCCAGGTTATCGACCCGGCCTTCGACTGGGGCGACGACCGGCATCCGGATACGCCTTGGAACGACACCATCATTTACGAGATGCACGTCAAGGGCTTTACCGCCCTTCATCCCGACATTCCCGAATCCTTGCGCGGCACCTATGCCGGCCTGGCCAGCGCCCCGGCGATTCAACATCTGCTGCGCCTCGGCGTGACCGCTGTGGAACTGATGCCGGTACATTGTTTCCTCGACGACCGTCACCTGCTCCAGCGCGGGCTGCGCAATTACTGGGGCTACAACTCGCTGGGATTCTTTGTGCCCGATCGCCGCTACGCTGCTACCGATAATGCCGTCAGCGAATTCAAAGCCATGGTCAAGACCCTGCACCAGGCAGGCCTCGAGGTGATTCTGGACGTGGTCTACAACCATACCGGCGAAGGCAACCAGCTCGGCCCGACGCTCAGCTTGCGCGGTATCGACAACGCCGCCTACTATCGCCTGCAGCGCGACAATCCACGCTTCTACATGGATTACACCGGCTGTGGCAACACCCTCAACATGATGCAGCCGCGGGTGCTGCAATTGATCATGGACAGCTTGCGCTACTGGGTCCAGGAAATGCATGTGGATGGCTTTCGCTTCGATCTGGCGGCGGCTCTGGCGCGGGAACTGCACGAGGTCGACCGGCTCGGCGCCTTTTTCGACATTATTCACCAGGATCCCGTGTTATCGCAGGTCAAGCTGATCGCCGAACCTTGGGATCTGGGCGAAGGCGGTTATCAGGTGGGCAATTTCCCCGTGGGCTGGACCGAGTGGAACGCCAAGTACCGCGATGCGGTTCGCGCCTACTGGAAGGGCGAAGGCGGATTGATTGGCGACCTTGCCTACCGACTCACCGGATCAAGCGACCTGTATGCCCACAATGGCCGCCGGCCATATGCCAGCATCAATTTCGTGACTGCTCACGACGGCTTCACCCTGAACGATCTGGTCAGCTTCGAGCGGAAACACAATGAGGCAAACGGCGAGAAAAATCGGGATGGTGAAAGCAATAATCTTTCCTGGAATTGCGGGACCGAGGGAGCGACCGACGACCCGGACATCCTCGCCCTGCGTGCCCGGCAAAAGCGCAACTTTCTGGCCACGCTGTTTCTTTCCCAGGGTGTGCCCATGCTGCTGTCTGGCGATGAAATGGGGCGTAGCCAGCAGGGCAACAACAATGCCTATTGCCTGGACAACGAGATCAGTTGGCTCAACTGGAGCCTGAAGCCAGAAGACGAAGACATGCTTGCATTCGTCCGGCAATTGATCGGTTTGCGCAAGGCGCATCCAGTCTTCCGCCGCCGCAGCTTTTTCCAGCAACAACGGCTACGCGGAAAAATCAAGGATATCCTGTGGTTGAACCCGGACGGACTGGAGATGGGCGACGACGAATGGAATCTTGGTTTCGCCCGTTGCCTCGGCATGTATCTCGCGGGGGACGCCATCGGCGAGGTCGACCGACGGGGAAGTCCAGTTGGTGACGACGATTTCCTGCTCATGTTCAATGCCTCCCCTGACAATATTCCATTTACATTGCCCGGGTTTCGTTCACGCGTGCGCTGGGAAACTGTCGTGGATACGAGTTTTCCCTCAGAACATGCTGACAGCAAGCGCTATCCTCGCGGCAGCGCCTATCCACTGCAGGGTCGATCGCTGGCACTGCTACGGCAGCCAGTCTTGGCAATTTGAGTTCGATGCCCGTCGACGCTGTTGACGGCAGTTTCCAGCAGAATGACCTGCAGTTCTTGAATAGATGGAAATTGAGCGGGTTATGGATAGTCGGCCGGGTGCGGGTTTCGGGCGGAAGATCCGCGCAACATGGAAAGGCAGGAATCCACGGATTGATCGCTGGCCGCTAGCAACGGAATTGCTTTCTCCATTCGCTTGGCGAAATGCCGAACTGGCGTCGGAAGTGCAACCGAAGCGACTCGGCCGATCCGAATCCAGCCTTGTCCGCCACGACATCTATTGAAGCGTCTGTTGATTCCAGAAGACGCTGGACATAGCTTACAGACACGCAAAATATGTTCAAGAATGTGCTCCGTAGACTTGATAGCAAGCACCGTCATGAGCGATGACCTGACTATTTCCCCGACGCTTCCCCTTGTAGAAGACATCCTGTCACCTTGGCAGGAATGCATCGGGTCCGGTTACGCGGGCTACAGGAATCACGTTTATCGTATGCTGCATTGCTGCTTCGCGTTGGCTCCGTGCAGCGAGCAGGATCGCAACAAGCTCATGATTGCCGCCTGCCATCACGACATTGGCATCTGGTCGGACCATACTGTCGATTACCTGCCGCCATCCATACGGGAAGCTGCCAAGTACCTCGCGACCAATCAATTGAGCCACTGGGAAGAAGAGATCACTCTGCTCATTGATCTCCACCACAAGATTCGAGCGATCAACGGTGAAATTGCCGAGAAATATCCCCTACTGGAGGTCTTCAGGCGGGCTGACCTGGCTGATTTCTCCCTCGGGATGATTTTGGGCGGGGTACCGGAGGAATTCATGGCGCGTTTGAAGCTGCAATTCCCCAATGCAGGCTTCCACAAGATGCTGATGAAGGCAGCGGGCGGATGGTTCGCGCGTCATCCCTTATCCCCACCGCCATTCATGAAGTGGTGATCTCGGGAATCGCATGCGTGAGGGCTTGTCCTAGAAAGCTGTCGTTGAACAGGCTGCCATTTGGAAGACTACCCGCGGCGAAGGAACATGATGCATGACTTATAGAAACGTCATTGAAAAATGATATGATGAATACATCATCAGTTCTGGCCACCGAAGACCAGCCATCCTTGGCATGACTCCTGAAATCGATGCTGCAGGTTGATGCTGCGAAGTCCATACCGCCGGTAGTCACAGTGCATGGGTAATTTTAGCCAACAGCAAC
>CAISUK010000374.1 GCA_903888645.1 uncultured Pseudomonadota bacterium
GTCACGCCCGAACGACTGCGCCGCTTCTTCGTCAGAGACGATTCCGGCTACCGCGTCAAGAAGGAAATCCGCGAGATGGTGGTTTTCGCCATCCAGAACTTGATCAAGGATCCGCCCTTCACCAAACTCGACCTGCTGAGTTGTCGCAACTTGATGATCTATCTCGAGCCGGAACTGCAAAACCGTCTGGTGCCAGCCTTTCACTACGCACTCAAGCCTGGCGGTGTGCTGTTTTTATCGACATCGGAAAGTACCGGCAACCATACGGAACTCTTCGCACCGCTGAGTCGCAAGTGGAAGTTTTACCGGGCAACGCACTCCGCCGCTTCGGCCCGCGCCATCATGTCCAGCGGCATATCGTGGACGACCGACGTCAATAGCAGGTCTACGGAGGAATCTTTGAAGAAAGCTAGTGAAACCAATTTTGCCGGGCTCACCCGGCGTTTGCTGCTGCAGTCCTATGCGCCGGCCTCGGTGATGGCCGATACGAAGGGCAACATCCTCTACGTCCATGGCGAAACCGGCAAGTATCTGCGTCCGGCACCTGGTCAGGCGACCCTCAACGTAGTTGATATGGCACGAGAAGGATTGCAGCTGGACCTGCGTGCCGCTATCCAGGCGGCCAGCTTGGGAACGCCCACTTTAAGTCGCGAGGTCCTGGTCAAGACCAATGGCGATTTTCAAACGGTCAGTCTCAGCGTGCGTCCTTTGCCCGATACCGATTCCGGCCTCGGCGTGCTGCTGATTACCTTCGCCGATGTCGCTCGCGATGCGGCCAAATTGGCTGCGCCGAAGCCGCCGCGGGGACGGCGCAGCACACCCTCGGAGGCGGCCCGAAAGGTGGACGAACTGATGCGGGATCTGGCATACACCCGGGAAAACCTTCAAGCCACGATCGAGGAACAGCAAGCGTCGAATGAGGAACTCAAGTCCACCAACGAGGAAATGCAATCGACCAACGAGGAGTTGCAGTCAACCAACGAAGAGCTGGAAACATCCAAGGAAGAACTGCAATCGGTGAATGAAGAACTGATCACCGTGAACGCCGAACTGCAAGCCAAGATCGAGCAATTGGCCGGCATGCAGAACGACATGAAGAATCTGCTCGACAACACCAACATCGGCACCGTCTTTCTCGACCGGCATCTGGTCATTCGCCGCTTTACGCGTGAGGCGAGCCAGGTTTATCGCCTGGTCGTTACGGACGTTGGCCGGCCGCTGGCCGATATCAAGTCCAACCTGCTGGACGACGATCTGACCGGCACTGCGCAGTCGGTTCTCGATTCACTGGTGCCCTGCGAGCGCGAGGTGCGTATCGCCAGCGGTGCCGTTTATCTGGCGCGCATCTTGCCCTACCGCACGCTGGACAACGTCATCGATGGCGTGGTGCTGACCTTCACCGACATCACCAAGCGGGTTGCTGCCGAGAAGGCGGAGGGACGCGCCCGGCATCTCGCCGAGAGTATCGTCGATACGGTGCGCGAGCCCTTGATCGTGCTCGATGCGGATATGAAAGTCGTTACCGCCAGTCGCTCCTACTTCCGTCTTTTCGGGGTGACCTCGGCGCAATCCATCGGGCGCAATTTCTACGATCTGGGCGGCCATCAGTGGAATATTCCGGCATTGCGCGAACTGCTGGAGAACATTCTGCCGCGCGACCAGCTTTTTGAGGAATTTGCCATGGAGTGCGAACTTCCCGCCAGCGGCCGGCGCAAGATGCTGCTCAACGGCCGCCGCGTCGTCGGCGAATCGGGAGAACCGCCGTTGATCCTGTTGGCCATGGAGGACGCTGGAGCCGTCTGAAGGCGCAGATTCAGGCCGAGTTTGACCTGGACGCCGCAAAGTCGATGGCGACCGGTTTGCTGCAGTCATTGTCGTCAGGAGAGTGGGGCTGCGGCTTCCTCCGCGCTTCAACAAACGGGGCCTGTCAGCGGTTCGCCATCGCCACTCGGTGCGTCGAGGCAAAGCCCCGGAACAGCGTATAATCCGCCGCTGTGATTTCCCCGACGTGATATGGCAGTGGGATTTTCGTGGTCTGCGTCGGACTCGTGTAGTCGATAGGTTTTTGCAGGTTGAATCAGTTCGTGTCGTTCAGCAGGGATGGTCGTTCCAATTCAGGTAGCAGCGGGGCTGGTAGTGCGCAATCGAGCCGCCCATGCCGCCGACGGGACACCTGTTCTGCGGCGGCAACTCCCGACGTTTATCAAGGATTGTTCAAACAAATGACTCAGGAAAATTCGGCAGTTCCCTCGACAACCCCCATTGCCGCAGCCAACGCGCTGGAACGTCGTATCGACATGGCGGTAGCGATGGCCGATATCGAAAAGGATGTCTCGCAGCGACTCAAGAAGCTGTCCCGTTCGGTCAAGATGCCCGGGTTCCGCCCAGGCAAAGTGCCCATGAAGATGGTGGAGCAGCAGTACGGCGCGCAAACCCGCTCCGAGGCGCTGGGGGCCGCGGTCGAAAAATCGTTTGGCGAGAAGATACGCGAGCAGCAATTGCGCGTTGCCGGCTATCCGCGCATCGAACCCAAGGAGGGTGCTGGCAGCGCCGGCGAACTGCAGTTCAGCGCTGTCTTCGAGGTGTACCCGGAAGTGATCGTCGGCGACTTGTCGGAGCGGGAAATCGAGCGCGCGTCCCTCGTGGTTGGTGATGCCGAGGTGGATAAGACCATTGACGTCCTGCGCAAGCAGCGTACGACTTATGTTGCGGCGAATCGCCCTGCGGCCAATGGCGATCGGCTGGTCATCGATTTCACGGGACGCAAGAACGGCGAGGTATTTCAGGGTGGCGAGGCGAAAGACTACGCGCTGTTGCTCGGCGGCGGTTCCATGCTGCCTGATTTTGAAGCCGCGCTGAGCGGTTTGGCCGCCGGCGAAAGCAAGACCTTTGACCTGACTTTCCCGAGCGATTATCACGCGAGCGAACTGGCCGGTCAGCCAGTTCAGTTCGAGGTGGCCATAAAGTCGGTCGATATGCCGCTGGTGCCCGAACTCGATGCCGATTTTGCGAAGGCGCTGGGTGTGGTCGACGGTGACCTGACCAAGATGCGCGCTGAAGTGCAGGCTAATCTTGAACGTGAGGTGAAGAAGCGCTTGCAGGCTCGCATCAAGGGGCAAGTTATGGAAGCACTGATTCAGGTGAGTCCGTTTCAGGTACCCAATTCACTGATCGATTTGGAATCGCGCGACATGGCGGAAAAGGCCAGGCGCGACTTCGCCGAGCGCGGCATGTCGACGCAGAATGTGCCGGTGGAGCCCTCCTGGTTTACCGAGCCGGCGACACGTCGCGTCAAGCTGGGCCTGATCCTTGGCGAACTGGTCAAGGCACAAGGACTGGCGGCCAAACCCGCGCAAGTTCGCGGCATCGTCGACGATTTTTCGGAAACTTTCGAGGATCCTGCCGAAGTTGTTCGCTGGTATTACTCGCAACCGCAACGACTGGCCGAGGCAGAGGCGCTGGCCGTGGAAAGCAACGTGGTCGAGTGGGTGCTGGCCAAGGCGAAGACCGTAGACAAGCCGGTGAGCTTTGACGA
>CAISUK010000375.1 GCA_903888645.1 uncultured Pseudomonadota bacterium
GGCGAAACACTTCCAGGCTTCACTACAACATCAATTTACGTAGCCACGGTAACCGTCAGCACACCTGGTTGCCGCAATGCCGCCGTGTATCGCCAGTAAACGGCCGCCACCTACATCATCTGCCCAACTGACCTATGCCCACCGATACCATACAACGATGCCCCTTCTGCGGGGAGAGTGCCGCACGCCTCAATAAAGTTGGCGCGGAAGCTTGGGCAGTCGTCTGCACCGCTTGCGACGGCATTGGCCCGGTGCGACAAGAAGCAGAGGAAGCCATAACACGCTGGAATTTGCGATTCATCCTGGCGCTGAACTTGGGGCTGATCAATCCTAGACGAGTTGAGGCAAGCTGATTTTGCGTCTCCTGTAGGCGCCGGAGTCGATTCAATCGTTCTTCGTGAAATTCCTCACAGCCAATATGACATGCGCTCAGATAACCTGTCGCAGTTGCTGGCGACGGCTACAAATCTCTGCGGAGTGCCACGATGAATCGACTTGAACTGATTGACGAGATGCACCTGCTCGAGGCGGAGCACGGTCGGGTGCGAGAGATAGCGGAACAACTACCGAAGTTTTGTCTCCGTACCGATGAGAACACGCCTTGCGCGTCCTGCGGTTCCTTGCTCGTTGCACAGTGCGCCAATACCGTGACGAATTCGCTGGTAGTTCTGCAAAGTTTCTCAACAATGCACTTTGCCCATGAAGAAAAAATAATGCGCATGGCGTGTCCGGGCCACGATTTCGATCGCCGCTTTGCCACACATATTGCCGATCATGGGGCATTGACTTCGGAACTTGCGAGAATCAGCAGCCAGGAGTCATCCACCTCTCCGGCCGGCATGATCGGCAAACTGGCACAACTGCTTGAGCACTGGTTGAGAAACCACCTGGCTTTCCATGACGAGGCGCTGACCGCTTATCTTGAAAGGTCCTGCCGCTAGTCGGCACCGAACGACGCCAGCCTACAGCCCCGCATCGCTTCCCCCACCCGACAACGCCATATCCACCACCTTGCGCGACAGGTGCGGCGCGAACAATTCGATGAACGCATAAATATAGCCGCGCACGAAATCGTTGCGGCGCAGGCCGATGTGCGTGGTACTCGATTGGAATAGGTGGGCGGCGTCGGCGATGCGCAGATCGGTGTCGGTCTTGGCGTCGCAGGCCATGGCGGCGACGATGCCGATACCCAGGCCAAGTCTTACGTAGGTCTTGATGATGTCAGCATCTATTGCAGTGAGGACGATGTTGGGCGCCAGACCGCGCGCGTCGAAAGCCTTGTTGATCAGGGAACGGCCGGAGAAGGCGAAGTCGTAGGTGACGATGGGATATTTGGCGATTTCTTCCAGTGTCAGCGAGCGCGCCGCGAAAATCGGATGATCGGGCGGTGCAATGACGCAGCGGTTCCATTGGTAGCACGGGAGCGAGACGATGCCCTGGTAGCCTTCGATGCCCTCGGTGGCGATGCCGATATCCGCCTCGCCGCTGCTGACTTCGTCACACACCTGGCCGGGATTGCCCTGATGCAGGACCAGTCGCACCTTGGGATAACGACGCGTGAATTCTGCGACGACCGGCGGCAGCGCATAGCGCGCCTGGGTATGGGTGGTGGCGATGGTCAATTCGCCGACGTCATCGGCGGCGAACTCGCGACTGACCTGGCGAATATTGTCGAGATCGCGCAGCACACGAGTTGCAATGTTGAGGATGGCCTGCCCCGGCTCAGTGATGGCGACCAGGCGTTTGCCGTGGCGTACGAAAATATCGACGCCCAGTTCTTCTTCGAGCAGCCGGATCTGCTTTGACACGCCGGGCTGCGACGTGAACAAGGCTTCGGCGGCCTCCGAGACATTGAGGCCACGGCGAGCCGTCTCGAAAACATAACGTAATTGCTGAACGTTCATCGGACCTCCGCGGAGCGCTTAATAACCGGAGATTCTATAATTCTAACAACAAAGTATTTAATAACCATATACGAGAAAGTTAAGATACTCCCCCTCCGCTAAAATCGCAGCATCCATGGACTTTGCCCAAACACTTGCCGGTTTCTTCGTTGGCGCCCTCGTCGGGTTGACCGGCGTTGGCGGCGGCTCATTGATGACGCCTTTGCTGGTGCTGGTGTTCGGCGTTCACCCGGCCACGGCGGTGGGCACCGATCTGCTTTATGCAGCCATCACCAAGGGCGTCGGCACCTTGGCCCACTCGGCTCGCGACAACGTTGACTGGCGCATCGTTCGCTTGCTGGCCCTCGGCAGCATTCCGGCTTCTGCCGTGACCATTCTCGGCCTCAACCAGTTGAATATCCACAGCCATGCCGGCTCAGGCATGATTTCGGCGATACTTGGCGTGGCCTTGTTGCTGACGGCAGCCTCGCTGTTTTGGCGGCGGCATTTGTTGGCCCTGGCCGAGCGTCGCTTTCGTTCAGCTAGCACTGCCGATGCCACCCCGGCCAAGACGATTGCTTTCGGAGCCCTGCTCGGCGTGCTGGTTTCCAGTTCGTCGGTCGGTGCCGGCGCCATCGGTGTCACCGCCCTGCTCCTGCTCTACCCGTCGCTCGGCGTGTTGCGTATCGTAGGCACCGACATCGCCCACGCGGTGCCGCTGACCCTGGTTGCCGGACTCGGCCATTGGTGGTTGGGCAGCATCGACTGGACATTGCTAGGCAGCCTGTTGCTCGGCTCGATTCCCGGTATCTGGCTGGGCAGTCATCTGACAAAGTTCATTCCCGAACGGGCGCTGCGGCCGACTTTGGCAACGATGTTGGTCCTCATCGGCGGCAAGCTGATCCTCCAATAAGGCATCTGTCATGTACCTCTACGACGAATACGATCAACGTGTCCTCGATGAACGGGTCACGCAGTTTCGCAGCCAGACGGCACGCTTTCTGGCCGGCCGGCTTTCCGACGACGAATTCCGCCCGCTGCGCTTGCAGAATGGTTTGTATATCCAGCGCCACGCGCCAATGCTGCGCATCTCAACGGCATATGGCATGCTCAATTCGGCGCAACTGCGGCGGCTGGCCAGAATCGCTCGCGACTACGACCGTGGTTACGGCCACTTCACGACGCGCACCAATATCCAGTTCAATTGGCTCGAACTGCCGAGGGTGCCGGAGCTTCTTGCCGAATTGGCCGAGGTACAAGTGCATGCCATCCAAACCTCGGGCAACTGCATACGCGCCATCACCACCGATGCCTTCGCTGGCGTTGCCGCTGACGAGTATGCCGATCCTCGGCCGTGGTGCGAAGTCCTGCGCCAGTGGAGCACCCTACATCCGGAATTCGCCTTCCTGCCGCGCAAGTTCAAGATCGCGGTGAATGGTGCGACCACCGACCGGGCGGTGACGGCGGTGCATGATCTCGCCTTCCATATCGTCAAGACCGACGACGGTTTGACTGGCTTCCGGGTTCAGGTCGGCGGCGGACTCGGCCGCACGCCGCTGCTGGCCAAGACCATTCGTGAGTTCCTGCCGTGGCAGCATCTGCTGACTTATTCCGAAGCGATCCTGCGCACCTACAACCGGTTTGCCCGCCGCGACAACATGTACAAGTCGCGCGTCAAGATTCTGGTGCAGGCGCTCGGCGCCGAGGAATTCGGGCGCCAGGTCGAAGAAGAATGGGCGCACCTGAAAGATGGCCCGGCAACGCTGACCGAAGCCGAAGTCGAGCGCGTCGTGCGCCGTTTCACCGTTCCCGCGTACGAAACTCTGCCGGCGAAGGATCTCGCTCATGAGGCAAAGCTCAAGGAAGATCGCGCCTTCGCCCGCTGGGTCGAACGCAATGTCCACTCGCACAAGGTGCCCGGCTATGCCGCCGTCACGTTGTCGCTGAAAGCGCCGGGACGCGCGCCCGGCGATTGCACAGATGAACAGATGGAAGCCATCGCCGACATGGCCGACGATTTCAGCTTCGCTGAATTGCGCGTGGCCCACGACCAGAACCTGATCCTCGGCGACGTGCCGATCGGCCAACTTCATGCGCTCTGGCAACGCGCCCGTGCCGCAGGTCTGGCAACGCCGACGGTCGGCCTGCTGACCGACGTGATCTGCTGCCCCGGCGGCGATTTCTGCGGCCTCGCCCTGGCA
>CAISUK010000376.1 GCA_903888645.1 uncultured Pseudomonadota bacterium
GTGAAGCTGATCGTCGACCTGATTTATGAAGGCGGCATCGCCAACATGAACTACTCGATTTCCAACAATGCCGAGTACGGCGAGTACGTGACCGGTCCGAAAGTGATCGGTGCGGAAGCCCGTGCCGCCATGAAGGAAGCGTTGAAGAACATCCAGAACGGTGAATATGCTAAACGGTTTGTTCTGGAGGGGCGCATGAACTATCCGGAAATGACCTCGCGGCGCCGCCTCACCGCCGAGCATCCTATCGAGACTGTCGGCGCCCAATTGCGCGACATGATGCCGTGGATCAAGAAGAACAAACTGGTCGACCAATCGAAGAACTGATCGATAACGACAGGCGCGAGGCATCAACGCGTCTGTCGATCGTTCTCCCAAAATGGACTATCCCCATCCGATCATCGCCCGCGAGGGCTGGCCCTTCATCGGCATCGCTATTGGCCTCGCGCTGATGATTACCAGTGCCGCAGGATTGCTCTGGGCCACGCCGTTTTGGCTGATCTTTATATTCTGCGTGCAGTTTTTTCGCGATCCCGGGCGGCAGATTCCACAAGGGGAAAATAATGTTCTGTCCCCTGCGGACGGCCGTATTGTGGTCATCGAGCAGGTGCGCGACCAGTATCTGCAGCGCGATGCGCTCAAGATCAGCGTCTTCATGAATGTCTTCAACGTGCACTCCAATCGCAGCCCGGTGGATGGCGCAGTCGAGCAACGCTGGTACAACCCGGGAACGTTCGTCAATGCCGACCTTGACAAAGCCTCCACGGAGAACGAGCGGAATGCGCTGCATATTCGTTCGTCGCTCGGCCACGATATCACCTGCGTGCAAGTCGCCGGGTTGATCGCTCGGCGCATCCTTTGCTATGTTGATCGCGGCGCCTCACTTTCACGCGGCCAGCGCTATGGTTTCATTCGCTTCGGGTCACGCGTCGATGTCTATTTGCCGACCGATGCCCGTCCGCGCGTGACCATCGGCGACAAGGTCCGCGCCACCTCGACCGTCCTCGCCGAACTGCCTTGAGCCGTTCTGGCTTGGCGCCGCTACAATAGCGGCGCGTTTCATCACCACAGGATCGTCATGCCCCCTCGCCCACGCAAGGCCCTGATGAACCCGGAATTGCGCCGGCGCGGCATTTATGTGCTGCCCAATCTGTTCACCACGGCGGCCTTGTTTGCTGGCTTTTACGCAATTGTCCAGGCAATGAACGGACGCTTCGAGCAATCGGCTGTCGCCATCTTCATCGCCATGGTGCTCGACGGACTGGACGGTCGCGTGGCGCGCATGACCCATACGCAAAGTGCCTTCGGGGCCGAATACGATTCGCTCTCCGACATGGTTTCGTTCGGTGCTGCGCCGTCTCTGGTGGTCTACGAATGGGCGCTCAAGGGCATGGGCAAACTGGGCTGGATCGCCGCCTTCATCTACTGCGCCGGTGCGGCGCTTCGACTGGCCCGCTTCAACACCAACCTCGATGTGGTGGACAAGCGCTATTTTCAGGGCATGCCGAGCCCGGCCGCGGCGGCGCTGGTAGCCGGACTAGTTTGGGTGTTGCTCGATCTTGGCTATAGCGGTGACGAAGCGCGCTGGTATGCCTGCGTAATCACGATTTTCGCCGGCGTGACGATGGTCAGCAACATCCCTTACTGGAGCGGGAAGGCCATCAACTTGCGGCGTAGCGTACCGTTCATGGTCGTGCCCGCCATCGGCTTGGGTTACGCGCTCTTGTCGTATTACCCCCCTGGCGTGTTGTTTGTATTGTTCTTGTGCTACGCCCTTTCAGGCTATGTCATGGTGGCGGTGTCGTGGTTTCGCCGTCGGCGCCGCAATCTTGGTGGCAACGGCGGAACTGGCGGGGCTGGTGGCATTGGCGGAAATGGAGGAGCAGGCAGTTGACGTATTTGTGCTTCAGCCTTTATAGTCTGCCCATGGCTGCAATATTTTTTACCGCTGCTTTGTTCCTGATTCTCTCCGGCTCCTTGCTGGTGCGCGCCCCGTTGCGTGCCAAGCTGCTGCCGCTGCTGCGCCCCGCGCGCTAAAAACCCAAACCCACAATTCGGCATTGAACTCGGCGCGGCAGTTAAACTGCCCCGCTAGCGACATCCTTTATCGTATGGGAGAACAGCATGGCTGCTGAGCATTTGATCGTTTTCGATACTACCTTGCGCGACGGCGAGCAAAGCCCCGGGGCGTCGATGACGCGTGAAGAAAAATTGCGCATCGCCCGGCAACTGGAAAAGATGCGCGTGGATATTATCGAGGCGGGATTTCCGGCTGCTTCGAACGGCGATTTTGCGGCCGTCCGTGCCGTCGCCGAAGCGATCAAGGAAAGCAGGGTTGCAGGCCTCTGTCGTGCCTTCGACAAGGACATCGAACGCGCCCTGGAGGCGATTCGGCCGGCCAGACAAGGACGGATTCACACGTTCATCGCCACTTCGCCAATCCACATGGAAAAGAAATTGCGGATGGCGCCGGCTGACGTGATCATTGCCGCGCAGAATGCCGTTCGCTTTGCCCGTAACGGTATCGATGATGTCGAGTTTTCCTGCGAGGACGCCGGGCGTTCGGAACTGGATTTCCTCTGTCGAATCATCGAAGCCGTGATCAAGGAAGGCGCGACCACCATCAA
>CAISUK010000377.1 GCA_903888645.1 uncultured Pseudomonadota bacterium
GGCAGCCAGCGTATTGAACAGGAAGTGCGGCTCCACTTGGGCCTGAAGCGCCTGCAGACGGGCTTCGACGACTTTGCGCTCCAGTGCTTCGCGCTCGGCGACCGCTTCCGCCTGATCGGCGCGGGCATCGGCCTTGACCCGGGAACGGACTACGTAACGCATGACCCACATGATGGCCAACGCCGCGAGCACGAATGGAACGATAGTGCCTCGGGAGTTTCCGCCGACATTGATGGTTCCCTCGAAGTCTTCCGGGTCGCCATCCGCGGAGGCGCCGGCCTTGCTGTCGTCCGTGACGACGATTCCCTTCCAGTCGATGCGTACCTCTTCCTTCTTGCCACCCTTGCTGCGAATGACAATGCCATCTGGACCGATATGCACGTCCTTGGCATCGTCATCGCTGGCCGGTTTATCGGCGGCATCCTTGGCGTCGACGGGTGCTTTCGCTTCGCCAGATGCTTCGGGCGTCGGCGTAGCGGCAACCGGAGGAACGGCTGGAGCGTGTCGGGTTTTCTTGTGTACCACCACATGCTTGGGCGAGTCGGGGAAAATCGCCGAGTCGGTGATGGCACCGGCGATCAGCACCAGCAGCGAGAAAACGACGAATTGCCAGAAAGTGAAGCCGGCGACCCATTTCCCCACTCGGGTCAGGAATGCACCGGCATCGGCAAAAAGCTGCTGCAGTCGATTCATGCTTTGGCTATCGTCATCGTGCCGGACGCTGCGGCAAATTGCGCATTGCTGGAATAGTGTGTCGCCAATTCGTCAATCCCCAGCATGAGGGAAGCCGTGATAACGGCGGCGGCAACGGCGGCCAGCAGCTGGAAGCGGGGACGGGCGGTGGTCCATTGGTTTGATTTCGCATTCATTTTTCATCTCCTGTGCATGTGTCGCAATCGACACCTGCACATTAGCGATGAGCAACGACGAAAGCGACCGGCATGCGACGAAGTGCGACGAAACCGCCGCAGAATGCGTTTTCCTGCGATGGAATCCGGCGAAAAATTCCACGTTTTCCGCGATTAACACTGGCACTTACTCAGGACGGTAGATCTGCGCGCCGGCCTTGACGAACTCCACCGCCTTGGTTTCCATACCCTTGGTCAGCGCCTCCTGCTCGGAGACGCCTTGCGCGGCAGCGAAGTCGCGGACATCCTGGGTAATTTTCATCGAGCAGAAATGCGGCCCGCACATCGAGCAGAAATGGGCCAGCTTGGCGCCGTCCTGCGGTAGCGTCTCGTCATGGAATTCGCGGGCCTTGTCCGGATCGAGGCCGAGGTTGAACTGGTCGTCCCAGCGGAATTCGAAGCGCGCCTTCGACAAAGCGTTGTCGCGCACCTGCGCACCGGGATGGCCCTTGGCTAGGTCGGCGGCGTGGGCGGCGATCTTGTAGGCGATGATGCCATCCTTGACGTCGTTCTTGTCCGGCAGCCCCAAGTGTTCCTTGGGCGTCACGTAGCAGAGCATGGCGGTACCGTACCAGCCGATCATGGCCGCGCCGATGGCGCTGGTGATGTGGTCGTACCCCGGCGCGATGTCGGTGGTCAATGGCCCCAGCGTGTAGAACGGCGCTTCGCCGCACAGCTTCAACTGCAGGTCCATGTTCTCCTTGATCAGGTGCATCGGCACATGACCGGGGCCTTCGATGATGGTCTGGACGTCGTGCTTCCAGGCGATCTGCGTCAGTTCGCCCAGCGTCTCCAGTTCGCCCAGCTGGGCGGCGTCGTTGGCGTCGTGGATCGAGCCGGGGCGCAGGCCGTCGCCGAGGCTGAAGCTGACGTCGTAGGCCTTCATGATTTCGCAGATGTCTTCGAAATGCGTGTAGAGGAAGTTTTCCTTGTGGTGGGCGAGACACCACTTGGCGAGGATCGAGCCGCCGCGCGAGACGATGCCGGTCAGCCGCTTGGCCGTCATCGGGATGTAGCGCAGCAGCACGCCGGCGTGGATGGTGAAGTAGTCGACGCCCTGCTCGGCCTGCTCGATCAGGGTGTCGCGGAAGATTTCCCAGGTCAGGTCTTCGGCCTTGCCGTTCACCTTTTCCAGCGCCTGATAGATCGGCACGGTGCCGATCGGTACCGGCGAGTTCCTGACGATCCATTCGCGGGTTTCGTGGATGTTCTTTCCAGTGGACAGATCCATGACGGTGTCGCCGCCCCAGCGGATCGACCAGGTCATCTTCTCGACTTCTTCCTGGATGCTGGAGCCGAGCGCCGAGTTGCCGATGTTGGCGTTGATCTTGACCAGGAAGTTGCGGCCGATGATCATCGGCTCGGCTTCCGGGTGGTTGATGTTGGCGGGGATGACGGCGCGGCCGCGGGCGACTTCGTCGCGGACGAATTCGGGGGTGATGACGGCGGGAATGGCCGCGCCGAAGCTGTGGCCGGGGTGTTGGCGCAGCAGGAGTTCGGGCAAACCTTCAAGCCGCTGATTCTCGCGGATGGCGATGAACTCCATCTCCGGTGTGACGATGCCGGCCCGGGCGTAGTGCATTTGGGTGACGTTACGGCCGGGCGCGGCGCGGCGCGGGGCGCGCTGCAGGTCGAAGCGCAATTCGGCGAGTTGCGGGTCGGCGGCACGATCACGGCCGAAGGCTGATGACAGGTCAGGCAATTCCACGGTGTCGTTGCGCTCCGTTATCCAGCCGGCGCGCAGCGGCGCCAGTCCGGCGCGGATGTCGATGCGCACCGCTGGATCGGTGTAGGGCCCGGACGTGTCATAAACGCAAATCGCCGGATTGACTTCACCACCCATTGCGGTCGGCGTGTCGGCCTGGCTGATCTCGCGAACCGGGACGCGAATGTCCGGGCGACTGCCGATTACGTAGGCTTTTCGCGAATGGGGCAGCGGTTGCACGGCAGCTTCGTCCACGTGGGCGCTGGCGGCGATGAATTTGTCTTTGGCATTCATAGGGATAGTCCTGAGGCTGGGCGGCGAAAGTGAGGCTGGAAGCTACTGGAAAGGCGGGGCGAATGCAACCGTAGTCGAATCAGGGCTAAAGTACCAGGCCGCGCGGCCGATAAACGTACAATCTGATAAAGCGAATTAAGAGTGAGGGCAAGAAGCATGAATCAAAAGCAAAAAATTCTTGGACTCCTGACGCTCCTCGGCTTGTTCGGCCTTCCTGCAGCGCATGGAGCGAACTGGCAGCTGGTGGCCAGCGAAGGCAATGAGCTGATCGAAATCGACCTGGCACGGATTGCTCGAGCCGGTTCAGGCCGGACAGTAGCATGGAGCAGACTACTGCTCGGCCGTGAAATACAGGACGGGAGCAAGGGCACCTACTCTGCGGTCGAAGCACAAAACCAGTATGACTGCGCGGCAAAGCAATTTGCCACGGTCAAACGCGTCTATTGGCTTAAGGACAAGGTCGTCCGCGCAGAAACGGTGGCCACACCCAAGCAACTGACCGTCGTGGCGAATAGCGTTGATGGGCGCTTGCTGGCAGAAGCATGCAAGTTGCGAACTGTCGGCGAAATGCAGAAGCTGGCAGACGAAGTCGGCAAATTGGTCGCCCCGAAACCTGTTCGGGAAAATGACCGGCCTGCCTTGATGCATGCTGACGTGGTTGGCGCCACCACGCCGGTCGCGGGCAAGTCCGTGACGGTTGCCGATGCCCATGGCAGCGAAAAGAGCGACGAAAAACCGGCCGAAACGGCCGCGCCCAAGCGATTCATCGAACTTCCCAAGATAGACAAGTCGCAGGTCGAGCACCCGCGGGATGCTGCCGATGCAAAACCAGCTGAGGCCAAGGCCAGCGAGAAGAGCAGCACAAAGGCGAAGACAACGCAGGCCGAGCGCTTGGCGCTGGAAAAGCAATACGCAAGTTCCGGCCCCGCGCGTCATCCGAAGCGTAAAGCAGCGGTTTCGCCGGAGCAAATCCTGGAGGAAACATCACTCGAGGAAAAACATATCCACTGGAGCTACGAAGGTGAGGGTGGACCAAGCAACTGGGGCAGGCTGCGCGGCGAGTTCGCGACCTGCGCCGCTGGCAAGCGGCAGTCGCCGATCGATATTCGCGACCCCGTTCGCGTCGACCTTGAGCCGATTGGCTTCGACTACCGCGAGAGTCGTTTCCGCATCATCGACAACGGGCATACTGTGCAAGTGAATGTCGGCGAAGGTAACGACATCGCGATCATGGGCCGGGTCTACCACCTGATGCAGTTTCACTTTCACCGGCCATCAGAGGAACGCGTCAATGGCAAAGTCTACGATATGGTCATCCATCTGGTGCATAAGGATGACGACGGACACTTGGCAGTGGTATCCGTTTTGCTCGAGAAGGGTAGCGAGCATCCCTTGATTCAGGCGCTTTGGAACAACCTGCCGCTGGAGGTGGACCAGGAGTTGGCGCCTGCAGTGCCGATCGACATCAAGCGCCTGCTGCCGGAAAGTCGAAGCTACTCCGTTTACATGGGCTCATTGACGACACCCCCTTGCACGGAGGGCGTTCTGTGGATAGTGCTGAAACAAGCGGTGCAAGTTTCGCCAGAACAGATTGCGATTTTCGCGCGCCTTTATCGCAACAACGCACGTCCTTTGCAGCCTGCCAACGGCCGCCTGATCAAGGAAACGCGCTGACGGTCTCTTGCTTGAAGGCCGGCGGCTAACTGGCGAGCGCGGCAAACACAAGGCGAGGCCTCCTGTGCCGATCCCATTTTTGTTGCATTGGCGCAACAAAAAGCTTCAAGCGTGAATTAATTCCTTATAAAGCTGACAATCCGGCTGGCATTCTTGCGGCGCTTTTCAACTTTTTCTCAACATCTTCGTTAAACGTTCGGGACGTCCTTTTCAAGCAATACTTGTCGTCAAGGCATCGCGGGGATCAGATCATGGTGACTGTCATGGATATGGAATCTGGAATATTTTTCGACTACGACTTCGGTCCGTTCAAGGATCAGGTTCTCGATGCCAATTGGTTGCCGAGCCCCGAACTTGCCGTCGGTTTGCAGGAGGCGGTGAAAACACCGGTGCAAACACTTATGGCGCCGATGCTTGTCGACGTAGATGCCTTTCTGCGCAACGTCTATCTGCTGCAGGAATAACCGTCGTTCATGTGAACGGTCTGGATGGAGGTTATCCGGACCATTCACAAAATTGGCACCTGCCATCGAATTGCCGACTTTTTACAAAGTGTGCAATCGATCGCCGCGCGAGAACCCAACCAGTGGTTCAGCGATACCGCGGCCCAGCGCGATCACCTTGAATAATTCGCCCATTTCGGCAGGATTGACGAGCTTATCGACTGCCCGTGCCTGTGGCAGGTAACTTCGGCTATCGGCGACGTCGTTGCGGCCGAGGTTTTCGGTGAGGCCACAGTTGAAGAGGAAGGCCGCCTGGGAGGTGTAGCCGAGTACGTCCAGTCCGGCAGTAAAGCCCGCCTCGGCGACTGCCGTGAAATCGACATGGGCCGTAATGTCGCTGAGCCCGGGCCACCAGAAAGGATCGTCGTGGGCGTGATGCCGGTAGTGGCACATCAACGTGCCGTTGGCGCGTTGCGGATGATAGAACTCGCGACAGGGAAAACCGTAGTCGAAGAGCAGGATCGCCCCTTGCCGCAAGCGCCGTCCCCATTCGACGATCCAGGCGCTGCCGGCCAGACCGAGTTCGCTGCAGAAGGGCGGCGCGACTTCGATTGATTCCGCCGCCTCGAGAATGGCGCCCTGCGCGGGCCGAGCGCTCCAGACAAAATTGCCGGAAGCATCGCTGGTCACGCCGCGTTCGAAAATTCCTTCGCTGCGCCATTCCAGCAATTCAACCGGCAATGCATCAAGCAGTTCGTTACCGATAACAGCGCCATCCCATGTTTCCGGCAGCCGTGAAAGCCACTCGACACGCGCCAACAAATGCGGAGCGCGCTTTGCCAAGGTCTCGCGCTGACGGCTGATCAGTTCGCCGGACAGGTCGAGAATCGCGTACCGCTCGGGAGCACAGCAGCGCCGCTCCAGTTCGAGAAGAAGTTCGGCAGCCAGGGCGCCGCTGCCGGCGCCGGCTTCAAAAACCGCCGGTTGCGAGGCGAACATGATTTGCGCGATCTGGGTAGCGACTGTCCTGGCGAAGTGGGGAGAGATCTCCGGCGCCGTAATGAAGTCGCCGCTGGCGCCGAACTTGACTGAGCCGCCTGTGTAGTAGCCAAGCCCAGGCGCGTAGAGAGCCAGTTCCATGAAGCGGGAGAACGGCAACCAACCACCGGCGGCGGCGATCGCTGCGCCGATATGCCTGGTCAGTTCGCGGCTGTGCTCTTGGGCGTTGCTATCAGGTTGCGGTAACGCCATTGTCATCGCCGCGAGAAGGCTGGGCGAGCGCGTAGAGGTAAGGCAGGTTCGCTTCAAACGTCGCGAATATGGCGCGGTCCAATTTTCCGCCGTCGCGCAGTTTGCGCAGGTGTTCGAGGATCGCCGCGGCAGGCAGGCGCGCACGGTAAGGTCGATCCTGGGCGAGCGCCTGGAAGATGTCGGCACCGCGTAACAGTCGGCACTCCTGACTCAGCTCTGCAGCTTCGAGATGGAATGGATAACCTTCACCATCGGGGATTTCATGATGATAAGCAGCCCACCGGCTGATGTCTTCGAAGCCGGGAATCTGCGCAAGGATGCGATAGGTTTCGTAAGCATGGCTGGCCATCAGCCGCCTTTCGTCATCGCTCAGGGGCCCCGGTTTCTCGAGCAGACTGTCGGGGATCCGCAGTTTGCCGATGTCGTGAAGGTAGCCCGCCACTTCGAGCTTGCCACAGGTGTCTGCGTCGAGTCCGAAACTCTCCCCGAGGAAGCGTACCAGCCTGGCGACGCCTTCCGAGTGTTCGACGGTAAAGTGGCTCTTGGCATCGACAACGCGGGAGAACAACCGCGCGATGCCTAGCAGTGTCGTCAGGTCAGCGCTGACCAGCCCGGGTTCGCCGGCTTTCGCCACCATGTAATCGCGCACTGCATTGGGTTCGAGCCCGAGCCAGAACGACTCCTTGCGCGATGCGCGGAGGAAGCCGTCCACAAGTTCTGGATTGAATAGCGGACCGGCACAGCTGCAAAGCTTGTCGCGTATCTTCGGCGCGCTTGCCAACAGCGTATCGCTTGCCATTGCACTTGCCGCCAATACATCGGCCCGGTCGGTCAGAAAAATCAGATTGGCCATGTTCGCGACTTCGCCGTCGACCTGCTTCAATTCCAACCAGTGCGTGTGGTGATCGTGGACCACCGGAGCCAGGTAGGCGAGGGGCGCGAATCCGCCGAGAAGATGGGCGCCGAATTCGGCGTGGCCGATTGCGCCGCGCCAATCGAAATCTTCCACCAGCTTGCGATGCAGATCCGTCGAGGAAACACCGATATCATGTAACAGTCCGGCATCAAAAGCCAATGCTTGTCGCTCTTTGGTCCAGCCGAGTGTCTGCGCAATTTCAGCTGCCATGATGCCGACGCGCTTGCCATGATGGAGATCGTTGATGCCGACCAAATCCAGCGCATCGGACAGTGCATAAACCACGCGGCGTAAATCGACTTGTCTTGCACTCATGGCATTACCGACCCCGGATATGCACGTGGAGAGTATTTTCCACTGTCTATTGTGCCATGATGCTGGCCGACCATGACCGTACAAAACGAATTTCCGCGCCGCTTCGGCGGTATCGCCCGGCTCTACGGAGAGCCCGGAGCCGCCGCTATCGCCCGGGCGCATGTCTGCGTCATCGGAATTGGCGGGGTCGGTTCTTGGGTGGTCGAAGCCTTGGCACGTTCTGGTGTCGGCAAACTTACGCTGATCGATCTTGACCACATTGCCGAGTCAAACATCAACCGGCAAGTTCATGCCACTGAGCCGACGCTGGGTCAGGCAAAGGTTTTCGCCATGGCCGAACGTATCGCCGCGATCAACCCGGATTGCAATGTCACTTTAATTGACGAATTCGTCACTCCCGAAAACGTGGCAACTTTGCTACCGCCTTGCGACGCACTGGTCGATGCCATCGACCAGGTGCGCGCCAAGGCAGCCTTGATCGCCGTCTGTCGCGAGCGCGGGATTTTTATGGTGACAACCGGTGGTGCCGGCGGCCGCGTTGATCCGACACGCATCGAAATTTGCGACCTTGCCCGAACCGTGCAAGATCCCCTGGCCTCCAAGGTCAGGGCGTTATTGCGCAAAGTTTATGGTTTCCCGCGCGATACCAACAAGAAATTCGGCGTCGATTGCGTGTTCTCGCCGGAACAGGTTGTGCAGCCTGCGCCCGGTGGAGAGAATTGCGCGGTTGATGAACGCGGGCCGCAGGGCCTGAATTGCGCCGGTTATGGTTCCGTCGTCACGGTCACAGCGAGTTTCGGCATGGCCGCCGCGGCGCGGATTCTGGCAAGACTGAGCGCCGTATAATCCGTTTTTTGCAAACAGCGGCCACCTTCGTGCCTCAGCCAGTCATCCTCGTTACAGGAGCAGCGCGTCGCGTCGGCGCGGCAATTTCCGCCGCGCTTCATGATGCTGGAGCTGCTGTTGTCGTGCATTACCGTTCGTCTGCCGTCGCCGCGAAAAAGCTTGCTGCTGTCATGAACGCGCAGCGACCATTGTCAGCGATTGCCTTGCAGGCTGACCTCGGCGACCCGACGGGGCTCGAGCGTCTGGTCGGGACCATCATTGAACGCTTTGGCCGACTCGATGGTGTCGTCAATAACGCCTCGAGTTACTTTGCAACGCCCATCGGCAATATCGATGAACTGGCCTGGCTGAATCTCGTCAACAGCAATCTGAAGGGACCATTGTTTCTCGCCCAGGCTGCGGCACCGCATCTGCGCGCAGCCCACGGGGGCATCGTCAATATCACCGACATCCACGCCGAACGGCCGTGCAAGGGCTATCCCACCTATTGCGCAGCCAAAGCTGGATTGCTCGGCCTGACGCGTGCCTTGGCGATCGAGTTGGCACCTGAGGTCCGAGTCAATGCCGTCGCCCCGGGAGCAATACAGTGGCCGGATTCGAGCACCGACTTTTCGCCGCAAGAGCGCCAGGTCATCCTCGAGCACACTTTGCTGAAGCGCATTGGCGAGCCGAGCGACATTGCCCGAACGGTGCGGTTTCTGCTTTTTGACGCGCCCTACATTACCGGCCAGGTGATCAACGTCGACGGCGGCCGCAGCGCCCATCTCTGAGAACCACAGGGCCGAATGAACCTCACCGCCAGACAATTCGAGAAGCAGCACTTCGAGGCCAACAAGCTGGCCAAGCGATTGCGCCGTAATGTCGGCCAGGCGATCGCGGATTTCAACATGATCGAGCCCGGCGATCGCGTCATGGTTTGCCTGTCCGGCGGGAAGGATTCCTTCGGCATGCTCGATGTGCTGTTGTTTCTGCGCGAGAAGGCGCCAATCGATTTCGATATCGTCGCGGTCAACCTCGATCAGAAACAGCCCGGCTTTCCTGCCGACGTGCTGCCCGCTTACCTGACCGGTATCGGTGTGCCGTTTCACATCGAGGAACAGGACACCTATTCAATTGTCAAGCGAGTGATTGTTGCCGGCAAGACCACCTGCTCGCTCTGCTCGCGCCTGCGTCGCGGCATTCTCTATCGCGTCGCCACCGAACTTGGTGCTACCAAGATCGCCCTCGGCCACCACCGCGACGATATACTCGAAACATTTTTCCTCAACCTGTTCTTCGCTGGCAAGAACAAGGCGATGCCGCCAAAACTGATGTCGGACGATGGCAAGCACATTGTCATCAGACCGCTCGCGTACTGCCGCGAAAGGGATCTTGCGGCGTGGGCCGAGACACGCGCATTTCCCATCATTCCCTGCGATCTTTGCGGTTCCCAGGAGCATCTGCAGCGCAAACAGGTCAAGCTGATGCTGAACGATTGGGAGAAGCGCTTTCCTGGTCGCATCGAAAATCTCTTTCGCAGTTTGAAGCACGTCGTCCCCTCGCATTTGCTCGACGCGCGAATGTTTGATTTCGTCGGACTGAAGCCCACCGGGCAACCTGATGCCGATGGCGATCGCGGCTTCGATCCGGAGCAGTTCGAGGCTGCATTGCCTGAAAATGCGCCATTGCACTTTGCTGCCGCTGCGCTTGGGGAAAGCAGCGCACTCGATATACCATGGCCGGCATGACAGGATTCACGCCAAATCTTTGCGTGCTATATGTCGGTATATGCGACAGCATGCAGTTTCATGAAAAGCTCGGCGATACCGAAGCGGGTCATGTCATCGATCGGTGCATCAATCGTATCGAACGTGCCACTGCCGTATTCAAGGGCCGGGTCGTCAAGGCCGTCGGCGAAGTCTTTGCGATGGTCTTCGAGACGGCCGACGATGCAATGCTTGCGGCATGCGAGATGCAGCAGCGGATCGAGGCTTTACCGCCTGCAGCTGGCATCAAGATGTCAATTCGGGTGGGCTTCCATCACGGCGCCATGCTTGTCAAAGACAACGATGTCATGGGCGAAGCCGTCGATCTGACGGCGCGGCTGGTCGAACTGGCCAAACCCGGACAAATCCTGACGACGGCGGAAACGCTTGCCATTCTGGCGCCATCTCTGCGGCAGTCGGCACGCGAACTTGGCTTGTCGGAAAGCAGCGGGGAATTCGCGAAACTGCGCTTGTTCGAGCTATCCTGGCATGACTCTTCGGACCTACCGATGCTGCATTCGATGCCTCCGGAGGCCACCGCAATTGTTTATTTGCGGCTTGTGTATGGCGATCAGGAACTGATACTTGACCATCTGAAACGGAAGGCTTCGCTCGGCCGCGGTACCAAATGCGACATCCTGATCAAGGATCCTCGCGCATCGCGCAGTCACGCCTTGATCGAGCGGCGCGACAATAAATTCGTTCTGATCGATCAGAGCGCCAATGGCACTTACCTGTCCGTCACCGGGGCTGCGGATATCGCGCTAAAAGGCGAAGAGGCGGTGCTGCCCGAGCATGGCCATCTCTCCTTTGGCCATCACTTCAGAGACGCTGGCAAAGAGATTGTGGAGTTCGCAGTCATCACGAAACCGCATTGATCGCTCCAACGGGTTCAACCGGTCATGCGGCACACCAGCCGCAATTCGGTGATCGGGAAAAGCCTGAGCTTTCGCGTAAAATGGTCATCTCAACTAAAGTATCAGGGAGCTTCCCTTGCAACTCGTCTGCCTCGATCTTGAGGGCGTGCTCGTCCCCGAGATCTGGATCGAATTCGCCGACCGAACCGGCATCCCGGAACTGCGCCGCACCACCCGCGACGAGCCCGACTACGGCAAGCTGATGCGGGGCCGCCTGGCCTTGCTCGAGCAGCACAAGCTCGGCTTGCCCGACATCCAGAAGGTCATCGCCGCCATGGGACCGATGCCGGGCGCCCGCGAATTTCTCGACGACCTCCGCTTGCGCTTTCAGGTGATCATTCTGTCCGATACATTCTATGAATTTGCCATGCCGCTGATGCAGCAATTGGGGCTGCCGACCTTGTTTTGCCACAAGCTCGAAACCGATGCGCGCGGCTTCGTGGTGAATTATCGCTTGCGCATGCCGAACCAGAAGATGGAGTCGGTCAGGCGCTTCAAGGAGATCAATTTCAAGGTGATCGCCGCCGGCGATTCCTATAATGACACCGCCATGCTTGGCGAAGCCCACGCCGGCATCCTGTTCCACCCGCCGGAAAGCGTCATTCGTGAGTTTCCGCAGTACCCGGTGACGATGAACTATGCCGAACTGGATGCAGAAATTCGCAAGGCGAGCGAAAGGATATAGAAGCGTAAGGGGTGAGGGGTAAGTATGAGTAAAGACAATAGTGGAAACTTCATCGCCAGGCGGCACCAATCAGCATAACCCCTCACCCCCCACCCCTCACTCGCCGAACCATGCACCGCGACCGCTTTTACACTCTTTCCGCTTCCTGCCCCGATCGCGTCGGCATCATCGCGCGCGTTTCCGGTTTTATTTCCGAGCATGGCGGCTGGATACTCGAATCCAGCTTTCATTCCGATCCAGCCATCGAGGGTAGTGAAGGGCGCTATTTCATGCGCATCGAGGTCAAGGCCGATTCGCTGCCGTTTGCCCTCGCCGATTTTCGCGAGTGCTTCCGGCCGATCGCCGAAGATCTGCGCATGGATTGGCGTCTGGCCGATTCGGCCGTAAAGAAGCGCGTCGTCATTCTCGTCTCCAAGCAGGAGCACTGCCTCTACGACTTGATGGCGCGCTGGCAGTCGAAAGAACTCGATATCGAAATTCCCTGCGTCATTTCGAATCACGAAACCTTGCGCGGTTTTGTCGAGTGGCACGGCATACCCTTTCACCATGTCCCGATCGCAGCCGACAACAAGGCCGAGGCCTATGCCGAAGTACAGCGCCTGTTCGAGGAAGCGGAAGGCGACACCATGGTACTGGCGCGTTACATGCAGATTCTCTCCGCCGACCTTTGCGCGGCCCACCCAGGGCGCATCATCAACATTCACCATTCCTTTCTGCCCAGTTTTGTTGGCGCCAAACCCTACCACCAGGCCTATCAGCGCGGCGTAAAGCTGATCGGCGCGACTTGCCATTACGTCACCGCGGATCTGGACCAAGGCCCGATCATCGAGCAGGATGTGATCCGCATCGACCACTCAGACTCGCCGGAAGACATGGTGCGCTATGGCAAGGACATCGAGAAAACGGTCCTCGCCCGGGGCCTGCGCTTCCACCTCGAGGATCGCGTCCTCGTTCACGGCAACAAAACCGTCGTCTTCCGTTGAGGCGCCGAAAACCGAACCGGGAAGAGCCGTTTCGCTAACGCAACCCCAGATCCTTGAGCTTGCGGTACAGGTGGGTGCGCTCCAGCCCGCTTTTCTCGGCGACGCGGCTCATGTTGCCACTGGCATCGCGAAGGTGAAACTCAAAATAGGAACGCTCGAAAATTTCGCGCGCCTCGCGCAGTGGCAACTCCAGAACTTCAGCCGCCAGGCCAGCCGGTGTCTCTGCCTCGGCATTCGCCACTGGTTTGAGCAGTCGAAGCACATCTTCGGCATCGATCGCCTCTTCGAGCGCCGCCAGCGCCAGCGAACGCAGCGCGCTCCGCAGCTCGCCGTATCCTCCCGGCCAGGCGTGCTGGCGCAAGGCATTCTGGGCGGCAGTTGACAGACGGCGCAATGGCGCTTCGCCGTTGTCCGCCAGCTGCATCAGCAAATGCGTGGAAATATCTGGGATCTCGTCGCGCAGCTCGGACAAGGCCGGTGCGCCCAGCGAGACTTCGGACAGCCGCCGCAGCATGGACTCTTCCCAGCCTTGCCCGTGAAGATCGGCCAAATCATGCTCGGTTGCGACAATCAGATGCAGCGCAAATTTCTCCAGCCGCTCCAATGCGAACTGCAGATTTTTCTGCTGCAACCGCGTCAACCGAGCTAGCTCCTCGACATAGATAACCCCGCCAAATGTCGCTTGCAGCGCTTCGAGCGTCAGCGGGCTGGGGCCGTGAGACAAGTCGAGCCAACCCTTGCCGGCTACCTGAAGGGTGCGTGCCATCAGTTCGACGATGCCGCCAGGTTTTGAGCGAAGCAGCAGGCTGCGACTCTTCGCCGTCACCTGATCGAGTTGTCTCTTGAGGTCGCGCAGCGGTCCCGATCGGCTAAAGGCGGCCAATGAAAAAGACACGGACGCGCCAGCCGGTGGCGATGCCTTTTCGAGGGCCCGCTTGACCGCCGCCAGCAGGCGCGCCAAAGCGATTGGCTTCTCGAGAAAATCGAGGGCGCCGATACGCGTTGCCTCGACGGCGGTGTCGATGGTGGCATGCCCGGACATCATCACTACCGGCATACTCAGCTGACCGTTCGCCGCCCACTCCTTGAGCAGGGTGACACCGTCGCTGTCAGGCATCCAGATATCGAGCAGGACCAAATCAGGGCGGGCCTTGTCCCGCGCCGCTCGGGCCGCCGCAGCGTTCTCTGCGAGGCGCACGTCATGCCCCTCGTCACGGAGAATTTCCGAGAGCAATTCGCGTATCCCTACCTCGTCGTCGACTACCAGTATCTGTGCCATATTTTTAATTGCCTGATGACAAATTGCATCGCCGCAGCGTTCAGCCGTTCAGCCGTTCAGCCGTTCAGCGCCAGGGGCAGGCGCAGCTTGACTTCGGCACCACCACCGGCAAGGTTGGTCAAAAGAACATCGCCATGATGTTCGTCGAGGATTTTCTTGACGATCGCCAAGCCGAGGCCGGTGCCGCGTGCCTTGGTCGTGACATAGGGCTCAAAGGCCCGCGCCAGGATTTGCGGCGGAAACCCGCTACCGGTATCGGTCACGGTCAGCGTCACGCCACGCTCCTCGCGGCCGGTGGCAACGACAATGGAAGCTTTTGCCGCATCAATGCCGGATAGCGCGTCTTCGGCATTGGCCAGCAGGTTATGCACCACCTGGCGCAATTGCGCCGCGTCACCGAGCACCGCCGGCAAGGTCGGCGATAGTTCGCTATGCAAGGTCGCGCGTGACGTTTCATAGAGCCCGACGATTTCCGCGACCAGGGCATTGAGGTCGACCGGTGCGAGTTCCGGCGGTGGCGTCCGGGCGTAGTCGCGAAAGTCGTTCACCATGTTTTTCAGCGCTTCGACCTGATTGACAATGGTTTCTGTGCCACGCCGCAACATTTCCGCCGAAGCCGTGTCGAGTTTGTCGGCAAGCTTGTGCTGCAGCCGCTCTGCGGAAAGCTGGATGGGCGTCAACGGATTCTTTATTTCGTGGGCGAGGCGGCGCGCCACCTCACCCCAGGCCGCGGTGCGCTGCGCCGAAATCAGCTGAGTGATGTCGTCAAAGACAATGACATAGCCGCCGCCACTACTCTCGGGAAGTGTGGTACCGCGCGCCAGGAGGATCTGCGGCGCACCGCTGTGCGCCGTTGTTTCCAGTTGCCGCTGCCAGTCGCCACGACCGGCGAAGCCTTCGGCGACGGCCGCGCGGAACACTTCATGATCCGGCCATGCTGCCAAAGGCTGGCCTTCGGCAGCGACCAGATCGTCGCTGAGAATCGCCCGGGCACCGCGGTTGGCGGCACGCAGCCGAAAATCGGCGTCGAGGGTAATGACGCCGGCGGAGAGATTGGCCAAAACGCTCTCGAGATAGACGCGGTGGCGTTCCGCTTCCTGCCGTGCATCGTCAAGCTGGTTCGTCATGCGGTTGAACGAGCGCGTCAGCAGCCCCAGTTCGTCATGTGTTTCGAGCGCCTGGCGTGGCGTGAAGTCGCCGGCCGCCACCGCCTGGGTGCCTTCGGCAAGTATCAGCAGCGGCTCGGCGAGACGCCGGGCGAGCAGAAAAGCCAGGGCAATGGCGGCAAATAGCGCCAGCAGCAGGGTCAGTGTCAGCGTCAATGTGTAAATGTATTTCAGCCCCTGCTGCCCCAGTTGCAGTTCCTGGTAGTCGCGATAGGCCGCCTCGACACTCTCGGCACTCTGCGCGATGCTCTTTGGCACGGCCTGTGTCAGGAGTAGCAACCGGTTTTCAGCCGCCAGACTGGCGGCTGCCACCGGCACCAGGGCGCGCAGATTGAGGCCGCTGGCAGCATCTCCTTCAACCATGAAGACACCGCGACCCTGCCGTGCCTGGCGGAGTTGGGCGGGACTGGGCAAGGGCGGCAGCAACTTGCCAATATCGGCGGAACTGCTCGCCAGTACTTCACCGCCACTCGATAACAAAGTCGCCGTGCGCACACCCGACTGCTCGCGCAGCCGGTTGAGCAGGATCGGATTGGCTCTTCCGCCATCGCCGAGATCCAGCGCCATGTTCCGCGCCTTTTCGGCAAGGTCTGCTTGCAGGGTATCGAGCACGTTGTGCGCCAGGTTGAGCCCGCCTTCGAGCGCGCTATCGACGCGCACGTCGAACCAGGACTCGATACTGCGTACCGCGAATTGCACCGATACCGCATAGACGAGCGCACCGGGGACCACCGCCATCAGCGCCAACATCGTCAGCAAGCGCAGCTTCAGGCGCGAGCCGAAAACCTTGGCGCGGTACTCGCGCCTGAAACGGCGCAACTGGACTACGACCAGCGCCAGCAAGGCGATGGCGACCACCGCGTTGAGGCCGAGCAACAATGGATAATTCTGCGCGAACAGCGCCGTATTGGCGCTTGCCGAGGCGAGCAGGAAGAGCAGAATGGCACTCAACGCGGCGGCGGCAATCAGCAAGACCTTCATTTGTTCTCACCACCGCCATACCGATCGGAAGCGACAAACGACCAGTTCATGGTTTTGGCATCGACCTGCCAATCCTTATTGGCGATGGCATCGACTTGAAAAGGCTTGGGCAGTTGCGAACGGTCCAGGGTCAGGCGCAATTCCGCCTGGTAAGACTCGCCAGGCTTGAGCGCGGCGCGGTCGACCACCGGTAGCGAACCAATGCGGCTAAGGACGCGCAGGGCATCGCCGAGGGCAGGAAAATCCTGGTGCAGTCCGCCAGTGGCAAGCCGGTACTGGCGCGTCAAAGCGTTGTAGGAAAGGCGGTGTACGATGACCTGGCCGGCGACATGCTCGCGGAACCAATACCAGCGCTTGCTGGTCAGCTCGAACTCGAGGTTGAAGTAGAGCGGCACACCGCGCGAGACGACTTCCTCCAGTCGCGCGCCGAGATCGATGTTGAACTCCGCGGCCAGACGGTAGCTGTCGTCGCCGGCGGACAGCGAAGCCGAGCGGGGTTCGATCGTGCCGGCCCGCGTTGGCGTGGCGATGACCAGCAAACCGATCAGGCAGAGCCCGATACAGCGGCGTATCAGCACCAGCCAAACCGCGTCAGGTCGCCTCTTTTTGCAACAGTGCGTAATAAAAACCGTCATGTTCCGCGCGCGGTGTCAGTTGTAGGTATTGTGCATTTCCGCTTCCCGTCGGCAGGCGCAGCGCATCGGCGTGGCGGCTGACGAATGCAGCCACCTGCTGGCTATTTTCCTCGGCAAACAGCGAGCAGGTGCAGTAGAGCATTTTGCCACCCGGCGCCAGTGTCTGCCACAGCGCTTCGACAATCTGTGTCTGGCTACGCACGAATCCGGCGACATCCGCCGGGCGCCGCAACCACTTGCTGTCAGGATGGCGGCGCACGACGCCGGAGGCCGTGCACGGCACGTCGGCGAGAATGCGCTCGAAGAGGCGGCCATCCCACCAGGCCTTTATGTCGCGCGCATCGGCGACCTTGATGGTGGCAGTGGCGCGCAAGTCGAGACGATCAAGGTTTTCTGCGATGCGGCGGGCGCGTCCGGCATCAATTTCCAGCGCCAGCACTTCAACTGCTGCCCGCTCCAGCAGATGTGCGGTCTTCCCGCCCGGTGCCGCACAGGCATCGAGCACGTACATGCCGGGATGGGCATCGAGCAGCGCCGCAGCGCGCTGGGCGCCCCAGTCCTGCACGGAAACCAGACCGTCGAAAAAACCCGGCAGCTTGGCAACGGGTTGCGCTTTGCGCAGCAGCACAGCGGTGTCATCAAGGGCGCGCGCTTCGATACCGACACCGGCCAAGCGTTCGACATAGGCGATTGCATCGAGACGGCGGCGATTGACGCGCAGCGTCATCGGCGGATGGCCGTTGCCGGCCAAGAGTATTTCCGGCCACTGATCCGGGTAGGCCGCGCGCAGTTTCTCTATCCACCAGCGCGGTGTGCGCCAGTGCGCCTCGTCATCGTCGGCGACGAGCAAATCCAGTCCGGCCTGGCGGCGCTGAAAGTTGCGCAGCACGCCATTGACCAGCGCCTTGTAACGACCTCGCGAAACTCCGCTGGACGCCGTGACCGCCTGATTTACCGTGGTATGGGCATCTTCGGGGCGCGCTTCAAGGCGATAGAGCGCCGCCAGCAGCAACGCGCGAATGCGCGGCTCCTTGAGCGGCCGGCTGCATAGCTGGGCGAGCACGAAGTCGCCACGTCCATACTGACGCAAAGCGCCGTAAGCCAAATCCTGAACTGCGCTATGCTGCAGGTTCTGCTCTTCTCTCATGGCGGCAAGGGCGACATCGAGACTGCGCCCTTCGATGACAATGGCAACGGCTTCGGCAGCGGCAACGAAGGCGACGGCGAGCGAGTCAGGCGGTGGGAGCGAATATTCCATGGTGCATTCTTTCATGCTTTACGCCGCGGCGGCGACAGCCTGGATGGCACAATGCGTGTTGCCATCGGATCGCACCATCTCATGAATCTCCTACCGTCTTTGCCACGCCTGCATTTTCTCCCATTGCTGCCACTGCTCCTGGCATTACTGCTCGCAGCGTGCAGCCACGCGCCGGCCCTCTACCAGCAGGAAAGTTACGTCTTCGGCACCCGCGTCGAGATCCTGATCTATGGCGAAGACGAAGCGCGCGCCCGGGATGCCGGCAACGCCGTGCTGCGCGAATTCGACCGCATGCACCATATGCTGCATGCCTGGCAACCTTCTGAACTGACCACATTGAACGAGGCCATCGCTGCCGGTCGGCAGGATATTGCTGTGTCGCCGGAACTCGCGCACATTCTCGTCGATGCGCAAAAGATCGCGGCGCAGGGCGAAGATCTGTTCAATCCGGCCATCGGCAAATTGATCGCCCTGTGGGGATTCCAGAGCGACGAGTTCAAGCCCGTCATCCCGCCGCAAGCCGACATCGAGGCTCTAGTAAAGACGCATCCTTCGATGACCGATCTGGTCATTCGCGACGACAAGGTCAGAAGCCGGAATCGTGCCGTGCAGCTTGATCTGGGCGGTTATGCCAAGGGTTATGCGCTCGATCAAGCCGCGGCAATCTTGCATGCGAAGGGCATCGCCAATGCGCTGATCAATATCGGCGGCAACGTCATGGCACTGGGCAGCAAGGGCGAAAAACCCTGGCGGGTGGGCATTCAGCATCCACGCCAACCGGCGGCGCTGGCCAGCCTGGTGTTGCGCGACGGCGAGGCGATCGGCACGTCAGGCGACTACCAGCGCTACTTTGAGATTGACGGCATGCGCTATGCCCACCTGCTCGACCCGCGCAGCGGCAGCCCGGCCATACATACCCAGGCAGTGTCGATATTGATCACACCGCAAGCGAATGCCGGCATGATCTCTGACGCGGCCAGCAAGCCGCTGTTCATCAGTGGGCCGGCCGATTGGCTAAGACTGGCGCGAAAGCTCGGCGTCAGCCATGCCTTGCGCATCGATGCCGACGGGCGGATTACAGTAACGTCGGCGCTGCAAAAGCGTCTGGAGCTCGAACCGGGCGTCAAAATCGACGCGGTGGCAGACTGACCGATTTATGCAAATGGACTGCACCACGGAACCAAACTGGAGGATCACCCGATGAACAACCGTACCACGATCAAACTTTTTGGCTGCCCCAACTCGCGCTCGTTGCGTGCCGCATGGGCGCTGGAAGAAGCCGGCGCCCCATATGACTACGTCAAATTGGATCTGCGCAAGGGCGAAGGCCGGTCGGCCGAATTTCTTGGCGTCAATCCGGGCGGCAAGGTGCCTTCTCTCATAGACGGTAGGGTAGTCATCAGCGAATCCGCCGCCATCGTCACCTACATCGGCGAGCGTTTTCCGCACTCCGGGTTGGTACCGCCGCTATCCCAACCCGCGCAGCGCGCCGCCTATTTCGAGTGGAGCTTCTTTATTCTGTCGGAACTCGAACAGCCACTGTGGACGATCGCCAAACATCGCTTCGCGCTGCCACCCGACTGGCGCGTACCCGCCATCGAGGCCACTGCCGCCAAGGAGTTTCAGCGCGCGATCGATGTGGCGGCGACGCGACTCGGCAATCGCGAATTCGCGGTCGGTTCTGGCTTCAGTGCCGCCGACATCCTCCTGGCCCA
>CAISUK010000378.1 GCA_903888645.1 uncultured Pseudomonadota bacterium
AAATGCAGGAAGCAAAACTCCCGCCATAACCGCCTCGGGCTTCTCCTTGGCGTCATTCTCCACTTCCTTATTTAAATCTCCCAACGCCTGCTTTGCCTGGGGAAAAGGCAAATCATAAGCGATTTGTACCCTGAATATAATGCTTTGATAATATCTTGTTGCCCTGACGTATAATTCATTATCGTCATGCTGCCGGACAACCTTTTCCACTTTATCTGCGAAGTGTTGCGGACATCACGCCCTCTTTGTTTTTCCCAATAAGCCCCGGTTTCAACAAGCCTGCTCGTCAGGAGCAGTTGTGAAGTCGAGGAATAGAATCGTCGCCGACAATGAAATCCTTAGCCCGCGTGACCTTGAATAAATTGAACTGCCGCCCCGGCTGCGGCGCCTGCTGCATCGCGCCGTCGATCTCGACGCTCGGCAAAGCTGCCGGTGTTTACTGCCAGCACTTGAGCGCCGATCTGCGTTGCACGATTTTCGCCAAGCCGGAGCGGCCGGCCTGCTGCAGCGGCTTGCAGCCGAGTGCCGAAATGTGCGGCAACTCGCGCGACGAAGCGCTGCTCTGGTTGACCCAGCTGGAAGCCGCGACCGCCGGCTGATCAGCCGCCCTTGACGAGTTGCCGCTGTTCGCCGAGACCATCGATACCCAGCTTTACGATGTCGCCGGCCTTGAGGAATCGTTGCGGCTTGCGCCCCATGCCGACGCCTTTCGGGGTGCCGGTACTGATCACATCGCCGGGCAGCAGGGTCATGAAGCGGGACACGTAGCTGACCAGTTCATCGCAGGGAAAGATCATGTCGGAGGTATTGCCATCCTGCATGCGTTCGCCATTGACCTCGAGCCACAGGTGCAAGCGTTGCGGATCGGACACCTCGTCGCGGCTCACCAGCCAGGGGCCGATCGGGCCATAGGTGTCGCAGCCTTTGCCCTTGTCCCACTGGCCACCGTGTTCGAGCTGATACTCGCGCTCGGAAACGTCATGAACCACGCAGTAGCCGGCGACGTAATCGAGCGCATTTTTCCGTGAGACACGCCGCGCTTCGCGGCCGATGACGATACCGAGCTCCACTTCCCAATCGGTCTTGACGGAGCTCGGCGGCATCATAATGGCATCAGTCGGGCCGTTGATGCAGGTGGTCGCCTTCATGAACAGGACGGGTTCTGCCGGCGCCGCCATGCCCGACTCATGGGCGTGATCACTGTAGTTGAGACCGATCGCGATGATCTTGGAGATGCCGGTAAAGGGCACGCCGAGGCGCGGCTTGCCCGGGACGAGCGGCAGCGAATCCGCGCGCAGCGCCGCTAGCCGTTTCAGTCCCTGCGGCGAAAACTCGTTCCAACCGATGCTTTCGACATGGCCGGAAAGGTCGCGCAGATGGCCGGCAGTGTCGATCAGACCGGGCTTTTCATGACCGTTGCGGCCGAAGCGGACAAGCTTCATGGTTGTCTTTCTGTGTGAGCGGCGGAAGCGCCATTATAGGAAGCCGTTTTCTGTGCCGGGGTGCAAATTGTCGGTCGGTGGTGCCATGCTAAACTCGCGCCCCCACTGCCTGCGCCCACCATGGACCCTACCACGCTACTGCATGCGCTGATTCTCGGCATCGTCGAAGGCTTGACGGAGTTTCTGCCGGTTTCCAGCACCGGTCACCTGATCCTCGCCGGCGATCTGTTGCATTTCAATGATGACAAGGGCAAGGTCTTCGAAATTGTCATCCAGTTCGGCGCGATTCTCGCCGTGGTCTGGGAGTATCGGGTGCGGATCGCACGTATTCTGATCGGCCTGCCGCGCGAACGCGAAGCGCAGCGCTTCGCCCTCAACCTCGCCATCGCTTTTGTGCCGCTTGCCGCGCTCGGCCTGCTCTTTCAAAAGGCCATCAAGGCGGTGCTGTTTCAACCGATTCCGGTCGCCACCGCCTTCATCGTCGGCGGCTTCATCATTCTCTGGGCGGAAAAGCGCGAGCACCGCGTGCGTGTCGAAACGGTCGAGGAGATCGACGTCATCGACGCCTTCAAATTGGGCCTCGCCCAGGCGCTGGCGCTGATTCCCGGCACCTCGCGCTCGGGTGCCACCATCATCGGTGGGCTGCTGTTCGGTCTGAGTCGCACGGCGGCTACGGAGTTCTCTTTCTTCCTCGCCATTCCGACGCTGACGATCGCCACCTTCTATCAGGTCTACAAGGAGCGGGCGCTGTTTTCCGCCGACGACATGAGCATGTTTGCGGTGGGTTTCGTCGCTGCCTTTGTCTCGGCTTTCCTCTGCGTGCGCTGGCTGTTGCGCTTCATCAGCCACCACGATTTCATCCCGTTCGCCTGGTACCGCATCGTCTTCGGCATCGTTGTGCTGGCGACATGGAAGCTAGGCCTGGTGGACTGGTCGAACTCGTAACGGACTCGCGTTACACCAAAGTCGGCTGATGGGAGTTGGCCTCGACCACGGCCAGCGCGGTCATATTGACGAGGCGCCGCACCGTCGCGGTGGCCGTCAGAATATGCACAGGTTTGGCCGCACCGAGCAGGATCGGCCCGACGGTGACGCCGTTACCGGACGCCGTCTTGAGCAGGTTGAAGGCGATATTGGCGGCATCGACGTTGGGCATGATCAGCAGGTTCGCCGCGCCTGTCAGGCGGCAGTCGGTGCATAGCCTTTGCCGGATCGCTTCCGAGAGCGCCGCGTCGGCGTGCATTTCGCCATCAACCTCAAGGTCTGGCGCGCGGCGTTCGATGAGCACGCGTGCCGCCGCCATCTTGCGCGACGAATCCGATGGCGTGCTGCCAAAGTTGGAATGTGACAACAGCGCCACCTTGGGCACCAAGCCGAAGCGGCGCACCTCTTCGGCGGCCATCAGGGCGATGTCGGCGATGCGTTCGGCATCGGGTGTTTCATTGACATAAGTGTCGGTGATGAACAGTGTGTGATCGGGCAGCATCAGCAAGTTCATGGCGGCGAAGGTGCTGGCGCCACTTTCCATGCCGATGACATCGGCAACATGCTTGAGGTGCTGCGGATGCCGGCCGACCGTTCCGCAGAGCATGGCGTCCACATCGCCGCGGCGCAGCAGCATGGCGCCGATCAGTGTTGTTTCGGAGCGCATCAGCTTTTTCGCCAGTTCCGGCGTGACGCCCTGTCGGCCCATGATGCGGTGATATTCCTGCCAGAGTTCGCGGTAGCGCGGATCGGAATCGGGATTGACCACCGCGAAATCACGGTTGGCAACGAGCCGCAGTCCGGCGCGCTTGAGGCGCAATTCGATGACATCGGGACGCCCGATCACCACCGGCCGCGCCATGCCCTCGTCAAGCACCGCCTGAATGGCACGCAATACGCGTTCGTCTTCGCCCTCGGCGTAGAGTACCGTGCGCGGCGCCTTCTTGGCGGCAGAAAAGACCGGCTTCATGATCATGCCGGAGTGATAAACGAAATTGTTCAACTGCTGCCGGTAGGCTTCCATGTCGGCAATCGGCCGTGTCGCCACGCCCGAGTCTGCCGCCGCTTGTGCCACCGCTGGCGCAATCTTGACGATCAGGCGCGGATCGAAGGGCTTGGGAATCAGGTAGGTGCGACCGAAGCGCAGGTCATCCTCGCCGTAGGCCATGGCGACGACATCGGAGGTTTCCGCCTGCGCCAACTCGGCAATGGCCTTGACCGCCGCCAGCTTCATCTCTTCAGTGATGGTCGAGGCGCCGGCATCGAGGGCGCCGCGGAAGATGAACGGAAAACAGAGGACGTTGTTCACCTGATTCGGATAATCGGAGCGACCCGTGGCCATGATCGCGTCATCGCGAACCCGATGCACTTCCTCCGGTGAGATTTCCGGGGTGGGATTGGCCAGCGCCAGAATCAGCGGATTGGCCGCCATCTTCGCCACCATCTCGGGTTTGAGCACGCCGCCCGCCGACAGGCCGAGAAAGACATCGGCATCGGCAATGACTTCACCCAGGGTGCGGGCCTCGGTCTCCTTCGTATAGCGGGCCTTGAGCGGATCCATCAAGGCGATGCGCCCTTCATAGACAACGCCTTCCAGATCAGTGACCCAGATATTCTCGACGCGCACGCCGAGCATCACCAGCAGGTCGAGGCAGGCCAAGGCCGCGGCACCGGCGCCGGAGGTGACCAGCTTCACTTCACCGAGCGGCTTGCCGATCAGCTTCAGGCCGTTCAAGACCGCCGCGCCGACGACGATGGCGGTGCCGTGCTGGTCATCGTGGAAGACCGGAATATCAAGCATCTTCTTGAGTTCTTCTTCAATATAAAAACATTCAGGCGCCTTGATATCCTCGAGGTTGATGCCGCCAAAGGTCGGCGAGATTGCCGCGGCGACCTTGATGATCTCGTCCGGATCATGTGAATTGACTTCAATATCAAATACGTCCACATCGGCAAATTTCTTGAAAAGGACACCC
>CAISUK010000379.1 GCA_903888645.1 uncultured Pseudomonadota bacterium
CAGCATGGCGAGCCGGTCCGGGCCCATGCCAAAGGCAAATCCGGTGTAGCGCTCGGGATCGATGCCGCCGTTCTTCAGGACATTGGGATGAACCATGCCGCAGCCGGCGATTTCCAGCCAGCGGCCGCGATTGGGGCCGTCCATGAAGGCGACGTCGATCTCTGCGGAAGGTTCGGTAAAGGGGAAAAACGAGGGGCGGAAACGCACCTGCAGGTTGTCGCTTTCGAAGAAGCGGCGCAGGAAATCGGCGACCACGCCCTTGAGGTCGGCAAAGCTGATATCTTCACCCACCCACAGCCCTTCGACCTGGTGAAACATCGGCGAATGGGTGGCATCGGAATCGACGCGATAGACGCGACCCGGCGCAATGACGCGGATCTCCGGCATCTGCTCAAGATGACGATAGCGTTCGACGTGCGCCAGCATGTAGCGAATCTGCACCGGGCTGGTGTGGGTGCGCAACAGCACATCCGGCCGGACCTTGCCATTGGCATCAAGCAGGTAAAAGGTGTCGTGCATGGAACGCGCCGGATGATCCTCGGGCGTATTCAGCGCGGTAAAGTTATGCCAATCGGTTTCGATCTCGGGGCCGTCGGCAACCTCGAAACCGATCGAACGGAACAACTGTTCGATGCGTTCCAAGGTGCGTGTGACCGGATGCAAACCACCCAGGCCAGTACCGCGACCGGGCAGCGTGACGTCGAGCGCCTCGGCGGCCAACTGCGCTTCCAGCGCGGCGCGCTTGAGCGCTTCGCGGCGCTCCTGCAAGGCGGCTTCGATGCGCTCCTTGGCGCTGTTGATGGCCGCGCCGGCGACCTTCCGCGCTTCCGCCGGCAGCTTGCCGAGGCCGCGCAGTTCAGCCGTCAGCGTGCCTTCCTTGCCGAGGTAACGAGCCTTGGCTTCTTCGAGCCTGGCCGCCTCCGACGCAGCAGCAAACGCTGCCACGGCCTCGCCGACCAGCGCTTCGAATCTATTGGTTTCGCTCATGACGTGGAAACGAAAAAGGAGGCCCCGAACTTACTGAGGGCCTCCTTCTTGCGCGCTTTCCTACTCAGGCAGCGAGCTTTGCTTTGGCCTGGTTCGCAATGGCGGCAAAAGCCGGCTTGTCGAACACGGCCAGATCGGCGAGAACCTTGCGATCCACTTCGATTTCAGCTTTCTTCAGACCGTTCATGAAGTTGCTGTAGTTCATGCCCAATTCGCGGGCCGCCGCATTGATACGGGCGATCCACAAGGCACGGAATTGCCGTTTCCGCTGACGACGGTCGCGGTACTGGTACTGGCCAGCCTTCATCACCGCTTCTTTGGCAATGCGATAGACATTACCGCGCCGGCCGCGATAACCCTTGGCTGCGTCGAGAACCTTCTTGTGGCGCGCCCTCGCCGTTACCCCGCGTTTGACTCGTGACATGGTCTGTTCTCCTTACGCGTAGGGCAACATGGCGCGCACGGACTTGATGTCGGCGGCGACGACATCGGTCGTACCGCGCAAGTGGCGCTTGGATTTGGTGGTTTTCTTGGTCAGAATGTGGCGCTTGAACGCCTGCGAGCGTTTTACCGTGCCGCCGGCGCGGACTGTAAAC
>CAISUK010000380.1 GCA_903888645.1 uncultured Pseudomonadota bacterium
GGCCGCTGCAGCAGGAGTCCCCGCAGTTGCAGGCGCAGAGGCGGACTCTGCGGCCGGCTTGGCAGCGTCCTCTGCGTGCGCCAGACCGCTAACGCCGACGACCAGAGCCGTGAGTGCAATGGCAAAGAATTTTTTCATGACGTTTCCCCTCACAGCGCGTCCACGCCGGTTTCACCGGTGCGGATGCGGATGGCCTGTTCCAGATCGAAGACGAAAATCTTGCCGTCACCGATCTTGCCGGTGCTGGCGGATTTCTCGATCGCTTCGATCACTTGATCTAACAGATCTGACTTGACGGCTGCTTCGATCTTGACCTTGGGCAGAAAATCGACGACGTACTCGGCGCCGCGATACAGCTCCGTGTGGCCCTTCTGCCGCCCAAAGCCCTTGACTTCGGTGACGGTAATGCCTTGAACGCCAACGGCGGCCAGGGCTTCGCGCACTTCGTCAAGCTTGAACGGCTTGATGATGGCGGTGACGAGTTTCATGATGGCTCCTATCCGGGTTGCGGTAATGATTTATGACGGGAATTACAGGGTCTTGGAGAATGTCAGGACTGCAGTGCTCTTGCCCTGGTCGCGGCCGGCCCAGCAATAAGCTTCAGCATTTGAGCAATTGCCCTTGGCGTTGGTGTCGATAAGGTTCAAGCCAATAACGCCGAATCCGACATCCTTGGTGATTCCAATCTTGTAATCGCTGTAGGAAGCGTCTCCGAAGTCTTTGATCTTCTGGTGACCGACATGCCCTGAGACGCCCCAGCCATTGCCCAGGTCAAAAGTACCGGTCAGGTCAAGGTACTCGCTACCGCTGGTGTCGCCCTGAACGTCTGAGGAAGTTCCCCAAGCAAAAATATGGCTAGACACAGCGTTTGAATACTTGAGGTTAAACCACTTCCAGCCGATCGCACCATACACTTCAGTCGTGTCAGCCTTCGGCGAATTCGGGTAGTTCTTGGTGGGATAGTTATAAGTCAGCACACCCACGTCATACGTCCAGTCGCCTCCGGCAAAGCTATTCTTGTAGCCGCCATAGACGTCAAGTTCGATCGGCGCTGACGCCGGACGTTGAGTGTCGCTAAGCCAGGAGATATTGGAACCCCACACGCCGGCATAAAAACCGCTGGCGTGCGAGTAGTCAAAACCACCTTGGATGGCCGGCAAGCCGTTGGTCTGGGAAATGCCGCGGTAGTTGTATTCGGTAGCCAACATCACATTTCCAGTGAAGGTATGCGGTGATGCGGGAGCTGCAGCAGGCGCTGCGTCAGCGGCAAAGGCGTTAACTGCGGGGAAAGCGAAGGCAGTGGCAACAGCTGAAGCGATGATGATCTTGCGCATTTTCGAATCTCCTGAATGTTTAAGAAAAGAGGCAACGACCATTAAGCACGGCGTGTGCCATGTCTGTTACTTACATTTAATCAATATGTTATGATTTACTGTCTGCGGCGAACGACATACGCCGCACCAGATTGAATCGCATCACGCAGCCTCCGCACCGCAACAGTGCGAGCGCTTTGGCGTGCTCTCGGCCGTGCTAGACTCGTTCGCTCCAACTGGCGGAGACCATCATGCTGAATCCCAAGCTTTTTGAAGAAATGATAGCCAAATTATCCGAATTGGCGGCGGCCGGGCCGGGCAAAGACATCGAGAAAAATGTCCGCGCGCTAATGTCGAGCGTGTTTGCCAAGCTGGATCTCGTCACCCGCGAAGAGTTCGATGTGCAGGCCGACGTGCTGGCGCGGACGCGGGAAAAGCTGACGGCGCTGGAAGCCCGCGTCGCGGAACTCGAGAAGCGCGCGACCGGTCAGTGAAACCGGCACTGGCGTCATTCCGCGCATTCCCCAAACTCACTGAATAGGTCACGACTCGCCATGAAATCTTTTCTGCTCTGTTCCCTATTGCTGGCTGCGAGCGCACCGGTCGTCGCTATCGACAACTACACGATCGACCCGCGCCACACTTACCCGGTCTTCGAGGTCAACCATCTCGGCTTTTCAACCCAGCGCGGGCGCTTCAACAAAACCAGCGGCAAGATCGTGTTGGATCCGCAGACCACCAGCGGCAGCATCGAGGTCGCCATCGAGGCGGCCTCGATCGACATGGGTTTGGATGGCTGGAACAAGCAGATGCGCGCCGAGGACTTCTTCAATTCGGACAGCTTTCCGACCATCACCTTCAAGTCGAGCAAAGTGGCGTTCGACAGCCAGAGCGAGCCAGTCAGTGCCGAGGGCGAAGTTACGATGCTCGGCGTCACTCGGCCAATGACGCTCAAGCTGACCAGCTTCAAGTGCGGCGTCAATCCGGCCAATCGGAAGTTTCTCTGCGGCGCCGACGTCCTCACCACCATCAAGCGCTCGGAATTCGGCATCAAGAAATACCTGCCCTACATCTCCGACGACATCAAGGTCATGATCGCGGTCGAGGCCTTCAAGGACTGAGACCTTCACGTGGCCCTCGCCGTCCTGAAGAGCCGCGCCCTGGCCGGCTTGGCGGCGCCGGAAGTCACGGTCGAAGTGCATCTGGCGGCGGGTCTTCCCGCTTTCAACCTGGTCGGGTTACCCGATACCGAGGTCAAGGAAGCCCGTGACCGGGTTCGCGCCGCCATCCAGAATTGCCGCTTCGAATTTCCCCAGCGGCGCATTACCGTCAACCTGGCGCCAGCTGAACTGCCCAAGGAATCGGGACGCTTTGATCTGCCGATTGCCCTCGGCATATTGATCGCCTCCGGCCAGGTCAAGGGTAATGGTAAGAAAAGCGGCAACAGCATCGCCGATTGCGAGTTCGTCGGCGAACTGGCGCTGGGCGGCGAACTGCGCTCAATCCGTGGCGCCCTGCCAATGTGTCTGGCCGCTGCTGCCGCCGGTCGAGCGTTCGTGCTGCCCGCAGACAATGCCCCCGAAGCGGCGCTGGTCAGCAATGCCACGATATTTCCGGCGAAGACACTACTCGAGGTCTGCGCCCATCTCAACGGCGAGCAGCGCCTGCCTGTCTACAGCGGTGTGGCCATCGTCTCGCAGCCCGCCTATCCCGATCTGGCCGAAGTCAAAGGTCAGGGTCACGCCAAGCGCGCCCTCGAGGTTGCCGCGGCCGGTGGCCATTCGCTGCTGATGAGCGGGCCGCCGGGTACCGGCAAATCGATGCTGGCAGCAAGGGTCCCCGGGTTGTTGCCGCCGATGACAGAGGACGAAGCATTGCAGGCGGCTTCGGTGCAATCGCTGGTCGGACAATTCCGCATCGAGAATTGGGGCAGGCGGCCGTTTCGGTCGCCGCATCATTCCGCTTCCAGCGCTGCGTTGGTCGGTGGTGGCAGCGAGCCGCGCCCCGGTGAAATTTCACTCGCCCATCAGGGCGTGCTGTTTCTCGACGAATTGCCGGAGTTCGATCGACGTGTGCTCGAAGCCTTGCGCGAACCGCTGGAGAGTGGCCATATCACGGTGTCGCGGGCGGCGCGTCAGGCCGACTTTCCGGCCCGCTTCCAGCTGATCGCGGCAATGAATCCCTGTCCCTGCGCTTATCTCGGCCATCCCAATGGCAAGTGCCGGTGTACGCCGGATCAAGTGGCGCGCTATCGTTCCAAACTATCCGGTCCGCTGCTCGATCGTATCGACATCATGATCGAGGTGCCGGCACTGGCCGATACCGAGTTGCAAGGGCGCTCCGCTGGCGACAGCAGCGCTGTCCTGCGCAGTCGCGTTGAAGCAGCTCGGCTGCTGCAACTGCAACGTCAGGGCAAAGCCAACGCGCTGCTGACACCGGCCGAAGTCGATCAGCATTGCCTGCCCGACTGTGCCGGTGCCCTGTTGCTCAAGCGCGCCATTGGTCAGTTATCGCTGTCGGCGCGGGGCTATCACCGCATTCTCAAGGTCGCCCGCAGCATCGCCGATCTGGCTGGCGAACCGAATGTCAAAACTGCCCATATCGCGGAAGCGGTTGGCTACCGGCGGCTGCTCCGTGATACTTGAGCGCGCCCCCTTGTACATGGTGTTCCTGCTGGCCGGGCTGATTTCGCTTGGCCCTTTTTCCATCGATACCTACCTGCCATCATTCCATGCCATCGGCCTCGAAATGGGAGCCGACACGATTGCCGTGCAGCAGACACTGACCGCGTACCTGCTGCCGTTCTCGCTGATGACGCTGTGGCACGGTGCATTGAGCGACGCGCTCGGGCGCAAGCGCGTGATCCTGTTCTTCCTCGGTCTGTACGTGGTCGCCTCGCTGGCCGCCGCGGCGACCATGCAGATCGAGCAACTCTGGCTGGCGCGCGTCTTTCAGGGCGTCACGTCCGGTGCCGGCATCGTCGTCGGCCGGGCCATCGTTCGCGACATTCTCGCCGGTCCGGCCGCACAGCGGCTGTTGTCGCACGTCACCATGGTGTTCGCGTTGGCGCCAGCCATCGCTCCGATCATCGGTGGCTGGCTGCATGCCTGGTTCGGCTGGCGTTCCGTGTTCCTCTTTCTCGCCGCCCTGTCAGCCGCCCTGTGGCTGGCCACAGCGCTGCGCCTGCCCGAGACGTTGCCACCCGATAAACGCCAGCCGCTCCGCCCAAGTTACCTCTGGGGCGCCTATCGCAACGTGCTCGGCAACCGGCGCTTTCTTTCGCTGACGCTGGCGGTCGGCTTCAATTTTGCCGGGTTCTTCATCTATGTATTGGCGGCTCCGGTTTTTCTGATGCGCCATCTCGGCGTTTCCGAGACTGGCTTTGCCTGGCTCTTCGTGCCTTCGGTATGCGGCATGATTATCGGTTCCTGGTTGTCCGGCCGCTTCGCCGGACGATGGTCTCCACGGTCGACGATCGCTCGCGGTTATACCGTCATGGCTTTAGGCGCGGTAATCAATGTCGGCGTCAATCTGGCGCTGCCGCCGGGCCTGCCGTGGAGCGTGACGCCTTTGTTCGTCTATACCCTCGGCAATGCCATTGCGATGCCGAGTCTGACTTTGATGGCACTCGACCTCTATCCGGAAAAGCGTGGCATGGCCTCGAGCTGCCAGAGTTTTCTGCAATCTGCAATCTCGACGTTGGGCGCCGGCGTGCTGGCACCGCTGCTTTGGATTTCGCCGCTGACGCTGGCACTCGGACAATTCGGACTGCTGCTGGTTGGCGCCAGCTGCTTCCTGATCCAGCGGAAGAATTAAATGCGCTTCAAGTAAAATGTTCCCCTCTAATTTACCTAATGCCGACTGATCCCAACATGATGCGCGCGCCGATCGCCCCCCAACTCAAAGCGGACATACTTGCCGAGGCACTGCCCTATATCAAGCGCTTTCACGGCAAGACCATTGTCGTCAAGTACGGCGGCAATGCGATGATCGACGAGAATCTCAAGCAGTCTTTCGCTCACGACGTGGTGCTGCTCAAGCTGGTCGGCATGAATCCGGTGGTGGTGCATGGCGGCGGGCCGCAAATCGAAACGCTGTTGGCCCGCGTCGGCAAGAAAGGCGAGTTCGTGCAAGGCATGCGCGTCACCGACGCCGAGACCATGGAGTTGGTCGAAATGGTGCTGGGTGGCCAGGTGAACAAGGAAGTCGTCAACCTCATCAATCAGGCTGGCGGCAAGGCGGTCGGACTGACCGGCAAGGACGGTTCCTTCATTCGCGCCAAAAAGCTGCTGATGTCGCACAAGGACAATCCCGAGGATCTTATCGACATCGGCCATGTCGGCGATATCGTCACCATCGATCCGTCGCTGATTACGCTGCTCGACAGCGGCGATTTCATTCCCGTGATTGCACCCATCGGCGTTGGCGCTGAGGGCGAGACTTACAACATCAATGCCGATGTCGTCGCCGGCAAGA
>CAISUK010000381.1 GCA_903888645.1 uncultured Pseudomonadota bacterium
CCGGCAAGACCCTGATCCTGTACAACGACGCACCGGCACCCATGCCTGGCTACGATCCGCGCATTGACTACTTCACCGGTGTGGGCGACCAGACCGCAGCTGGCGGCGCCTATGACACGCTGCCGGGCTATGGCCCGAATACCCGCACCGTGATGCAGTTCAAGGTGAACGCCAGCAATACATCCGGTTCGGGTGGCAGCTTGAACGTCGCAGCGTTGGAATCGGCTCTGCCCGCTGCCTACGCTGCAACTCAGCCCGTGCCAATCATTCCGGAAGTGGCCTACAACGCACCCTTTGGTTCCAAGAACGTCAACAACTATGCGGCCATCGGAACCGGTTCCGGTGCGCTCAACAGCGGCCTGTTCAGCTACACCGAGACCGACCCGGTTAGTGGCGCAACGACGACCAAACAGTTGCCTGTCATCAACAAGGCGATTCAGGAACTGTTTGACCCGGTCTACGGTCGCATGAACGCCACCCTGGCGGTCGAGTTGCCGTTCTCCACCGCCACCGTGGCAACCACGATTCCCCTGGCCTATGTCGACACCCCGGTTGAACGCCTGGATGCGATCAAGGACGGCGAGACACAAATCTGGAAAATCACCCACAACGGCGTTGATGGACACCCGGTGCACTTCCACTTGGTCAACGTGCAGGTGATCAATCGCGTGGCCTGGGACGGCACCATCCGTCCGCCAGAACCCAATGAACTGGGCTGGAAAGAAACGCTGCGCATGAACCCGCTGGAAGACGTGTATGTCGCCGTCAAGGCCAACCGTCCGGTGCTGCCGTTCGGCGTGCCAGCCAGCCATCGCCTGCTCGATCCGTCGCAAGCCAAGGATTCGAGCATGTACTTCACCAACATCGATCCGATGACGGGTAATGCGCCGACCGCACAGACTCAACTCGTGAACGGCGTGAATACCGCTGTCGCGACCGGTCGGTACTCCAACCAGATGACCGACTTCGACAACGAATATGTCTGGCACTGCCACATTCTCGGTCACGAAGAACAGGACTTCATGCGTCCGTTCGTCTTCCACCCCAGTGTTGTGGTACCGGATGCGCCAGCAACGGTGGCTGTCAATGCTGGCACGGTGACCTGGGCCGATACGACACCAGTCGGTGGCGTGGATGCTCAAGGTATCCCGACGGCAGGTGTCAATGCCGCTCACCCGGAAAAGACGAGCAGCCCGAAGAATGAGATCGGCTACAAGATTTACGTCGGTGTTCAGCTTGATGCTAACGGGTATGTGCCAGCCGCAGCGGTTCCTGCTGCAACGGTACCTGCCAACGTGACGAGCGTGGCTGCACCGGCTGGTGCGACGACTGCCAACACAGTGGTCGTGGCCTACAACGCGGCTGGTAATTCGAAAGCAGGTACGTCCACCACGACCTTTACGCCAGGTAAAAACGGGGCAGTCGTCCCGCCGGCAAGCACGCCAGGGACGATTGCCGTCACCGGCGCATCGATCGATGCGGCGGGTACGACAGTGACGGTGGCTGACACTACCGGCTTGGTTGTCGGCGCCTCAGTAACGGGTGGCGGCTTCCCCCCAGGCACCACGATCACCGCGATCATTGATGCCACCCACTTCACAACGTCTGCTGCAGGTACGGCTGGCACGGCGAATTTGACGGTGTCCAAAGCCGCAGCTGCCGCCTTGCCGACTCCTGCCGCATCGGCACCGCCGAGTGGGTTGACGCAGTCGATGAATGCGAACGGTTCGGTGACACTGAACTGGATCGCCGTTCCTGGCGCGACGAGCTATACCGTGACCGTCACCGAAACCACCGCTGCGAATGCGGTGACTACGACCGTGACACCGATCGGCATAGTGGCTCCGGCTACGGTTCCGGCCGCAACCTTCACCACGCCGGTGCTGGCTAGCGGTTCGACCTTCACGTTCTCGGTCACGGCCACAACGCTGAGCGGCACCACGGCGGCGGCAACGGTTGGCGGCGGTTTGACCAATAATGCGCCGGCGGCTGCACCAGTCGCCTTCAACGGTGCGGCGGACACGACGGCAGGTTGGATCACATTGAACTGGGCCAACAACCCGGCCAACAAGAACAACGTTGCCGGCTTGCTGCTGACCTGGACCGATGGAACGACTAGTGCTGTTGCCAGCAAGACCTTTGCGCCGACGACAACTGGTGCAACGGTGATCGGTCTGACTTCGACTCACAACTACACTTTCACGTTGCAGGCGGTGAGTAACAACACTACTACGACGTCGTTCAACTCAACCGTGGTATCGCTAGCGGCGATCACCGCGCCGTAAGCAAGAAAGCCGGTGCCAGCAACGTCTGGCACCGGTACTCTGGGTAAGAACAGATTTGGATCGCAAGCGTCGCCAGCAATGCAGAGTGCGCCGATTGCATGTTACTTTAGACAAATGGTTGATATTTTCAGGGAGTCAGACATCGTGAAGAACGCCCAACGCAGTTCCTTTAAGCTCAATCCCATTGCCGCAGCGATTGCAATGGCGCTTGCCTCACAATTCGCCGGCAATGCGGCGCTGGCCGGTTCCGGCTTTGGTAGTGGCATGACCACCGCCAACACGCCAGTCACCGTCCCGACTTATTACGCACACAGTCCGTCGGGTCCCGTTCCCACGCTGGTCGCCGGCCAACCGACGATTGCGCAGTCAATGACCATCCGTTCCGACGGCAGCCAACTGCCGGTCACTGCCACCACCGGCACGCTGTTGCGCAAGTTCGTCGATACCCTGCCGGGCTTCGGCGCCGCCAAGGCCAATAACCTCGGTCAGTACATTCCGGTCGCCGTCGGTGAGAAGTGGGCGAACCCGCTGATCATCGACCCGAACACCAAGGCGCCTTTGGTTACCGCTGACGACTACTACGAAATCGCTGCTGTCGAATTTACCGAAAAGCTGCACAGTGACCTGCCCAAGGCAACGCGCCTCCGCGGTTACGTGCAATTGGAAACCCCAGGCAACGCTGCGACCAGCAAGCACATCGCCCTGACGTATCCCAATGGCAGCCCGATCCTGGACGCGAAAGGTGTTCAGGTCCTCGCTTATGACAACCCGCACCACCTCGGTCCGGTCATCACCGCCACCAAGGGTACCGCGGTCCGCGTCAAGTTCACTAACTATCTGCCGGTCGGCGGAAAGCTGTTCCTGCCGGTCGATACCACGCTCACTGGCGCTGGCGTCGGCCCGGATGGCGTCACAAAGTACACCGAAAACCGTGCCGGCATGCACCTGGTCGGCGGGCAAGCCCCGTGGATCAGCGCCGGTTCCCCGCACCAATGGGTCGCCCCGGCCGGCGAAGCCGCCGCCTATGCGGCCGGCCTCGGCAAGGGCGCCACTGCCCAGACCCTGCCGGACATGACCGATCCTGGTGCCGGTTCCACCTACCTGTATTTCCCGAATGACTTGTCGGCGCGTTTCACCTTCATCCAGGACCGCACCACCGGCCTGACGCGCCTAAATGCCTACGCTGGTCTGGAAGCGGCCTATGTCGTGACCGACCCGACCGAACTGTCCCTGATTGCTAACAAGATTATCCCCGACGCCAACGCCACGATCCCGCTGATCATCGAAGACAAGACCTTCGTGCCGGCCAACATCGCCCAGCAGGATGCCAAGTGGGATACGGTTAACTGGGGCGCCACTGGTGACCTTTGGTTCCCGCACGTTTATGAACCGAACCAGGACCCGAGCATGTCTGCCGGTGGCAACCCGGTCGGTCGTTGGGATTATGGTCCCCGTTTCTGGCCGATTTTCCCGGTCACCCCGGCCAAGGCGGCCCTGCCCACGGTGAGCAGCGTCCCGGAAGCCTACATGGACACCCCGCTGGTCAACGGTACTGCCTATCCGACCCTGACGGTCGAACCAAAGGCCTATCGTCTGCGCATTCTCAATGCCTCCAACGACCGTTACATCAACCTCGGTTTGTACAAGGCTGACCCGACCGCAACTTTGGCGCCGAAGCTCGACCAGAACGGCAACCCGATTGTCACTGCCGCTGGTGTTCAGCAGTTCCTCGCCAACACCGAAGTCAAGATGGTTCCTGCGTCCGGCGATGCTGCTGGCAACCCACCCGGATGGGACGCGGTTGCTGGCGTTCAGACACCGCTGCCACAGTTCCCAGTTTTCCCGTGGAACATCAACGCCGAGCCTTCCGGCCCTACCCGCGCCTGGCCGGTTGACGGCCGTGCCGGCGGCGCGCCCGATCCGGCCAGCTCCGGTCCCGATTTCGTGGTCATTGGTAACGACGGCGGCCTGCTGCCGCAAGCTGTCGATATTCCGCCGCAGCCGGTCACCTATGAACAGAATCGTCGCAGCATCACGGTGCTCAATATCTATGGCTACGGCCTGCTTCTCGGGCCAGCGGAACGTGCCGACACCATCGTCGACTTCTCCAACTTCGCCGGCCAGACCCTGATTCTGTACAACGATGCCCCGGCCCCCACGCCGTTCAACGATCCGCGTAACGACTACTACACCGGCGACCCGGACCTCAGCACGACCGGCGGCGCGTATACGACGCAGCCCGGCTACGGCCCGAACACCCGCACCATCATGCAGATCGTCGTCGGCTCGACCGTGACGCCCGGTTCGGGCGGACCGCTCAACGCTGCTACCCTGGCAGCCGCCTTGCCCGCCGCCTACGCCGCGGCACAACCGAGACCGCTGGTTCCGGAATCCGCCTACAACGCCGCCTTCGGCACCGCCGATGGGGACAACTATGGCCACGTCGCCACAGGTTCTGCCGCGCAGCCCAACCTGATCTTCGCGCCCAGCGGTGCTGGCGTAATTGCTCTAACCCCCGGACCGATGAGCCTGATCACGTCAGGCGGTGCTGGCACGGGTTCGGGTTCCGGTTACCTGTCTCCACCAACCGTCGTTATTACCCCCACCAACGGCGTCGTTACTACTCCCGCCACAGCCCACGCAACGGTCAGTGCGACCGGCCAAGTGGCCAGCGTGATTCTGGACACTGCTGGTGCGGGCTATACCGCGCTGCCGAACGTCACCTTCGTCCCGACTTCTACCGTCTCCGGCATCGTCGTGGCGGATGGCGGATCCGGATATTCGGCAGCCGACCAGGTCGTGTTCAGCGGCGGCGGTGGTAGCGGCGCAACCGCGACCTTGACCGTCTCCACCGGATCGCCGATTCTGAGCGCCCCCACGGTGACCGCCATCGGTTCCGGCTATACCACCAATCCGTCCGTTTCCTTCACGGGCGGCGGCGGCACTGGCGCGGCGGCCATCGGCCTGATCAATACTTCAGGGATTGCCGCTGCAGTTGGTGTGACCAATGGCGGCTCAGGCTACACCGCCGCGACGCAGGCAACCGTAAGCCCGCCGAATGCGGCGATGGTTCCAAACGCTGTTGCAGGTCAGCCGCCAGTGGCTTCAACTCAGGCTGTTGTGACCCCGACGGTCGCGTATGGCATCACCAACGCTTTCACCGTCACCACTCCTGGTGCAAATTATGACCAACCGACTACCGCCACAACTCCGGGCGGTGGTACGACGGTTGTAAATTTCGTTGGTGGAACTCAACCTTTTGGCGGCGCTTTACCCACAGCCACCGCGAACCTTGACCCGAGCACTGGCGCGGTTCTGAGCATCACCTTGCTGACACCTGGTTCTGGCTATACGACGCCACCCACCCCCACGGTTACAGACGTTAACGGCAACACCAGCGCGGTCATTGCACCTGCTGCGCTCGCTGCCACTGGCGCCATCGCCGGCGTCGCCGTCGCCACAGCCGGCACCGGCTACACGTCTGCGCCGACCATCTCCTTCACGACCGGCTCTGGCGCCCAGACGACCACGACACTGGTCAATTCGGTGGGTACGGGCACTCTGGCTGGGCTGTTCATCAGCAATGTCGGTAGCGGCTATACCACGGCGCCTACCGTCAAGATCACCGATGTCAACAACAACGCGAGTGCTACAGCAACCGTCGCGATTGCACAATCGGCGGGAACCATCACCGGCATCAAGGTGACCAATCCTGGCAAGGGTTACACCTCTGCACCGTCCATCAGCTTCAGTGGGCCCACGGTGAATGGTCAGGTAACACCTACGGCCGGTGTCGGCGCATTGGCGACGGCCAATATCGCTGCCGCGGGTGTCGGTGCGCAAGCTACCGTGGTTGCTGCAAACACAGCCTCAATTCCGGTGCTCACAAAGGCCGAGCAGGAATTGTTTGACGACTACGGCCGTTACAACTCGACCGGTGGTGTCGAATTGCCGCTCACGCTGGTGGGGATTCAGACCACCGTACCCTTGAGCTACATCGATGCGCCGACCGAAATCATCGGCGACAAGGAAGTGCAGATATGGAAACTGGTCGATAACGGCTTGTGGTCCAACTCCATCCATTTCAGCATGGCCGATGTGCAGCTGATCAACCGCGTCGGCTGGGACGGCACCGTCAAGGCGCCAGCGAGCAACGAAGTGGGCTGGAAAGACACGCTGCGCCTGAATCCGCTGGAAGATGTGCTCGTCGCTGTGCGCGCCAAACAGGCTTCCGTTCCCTTCGGCCAACCGCAAAGCACGCGCCTGCAGGATCCGTCAACGCCGGCCGGTTCCGTCAGCCCTCCGGCGGCGCCCGCGGCACCTCTCCCTGGCGTAAAGTACGCCTCCAACATCGGCTTCATGGTTGACCCGGGTGTGGTCACTCAGTCTGGATTGATGGCCAATGCGCCAATCGGACCGATTGCTGTGCCAACGCAACTCCTGGCGACTTCAGCGAACACCAATGTGCTGGCAGGTAGCCCGACCCACAACTTTGACAATGAATTCACCTGGGGTTCGGCGATCCTCGGCCATGCCGAAAATGACCTGACCCGTCCGGTGGTGTTCAACCCGACAGTGACTGCACCGGATTCGAGTGTTCTGGCGGATCCGCTCGGCACCGGTACCTTGAACTGGACCGACCCGACGCCGACATCGACCCCGGCGACCACGCTGGCCAACCCGAAGAACGAAATCGGCTACAAGCTGTTGCAGGCGGCGACGAAGTATTCCGCGGCGGCTGGTGCCTGGGAGGTCGACGGTGCATTCACGCCAATTGGCAGCCCGTTCCTCAGCCTGCCGGCCAACGTGACCCAGTACATCGAACCCGTGGCAAACCTGGCGCCGACAACGCCTGCTACCGGTCCGTTCTTCGCTTACCAGGTTGCTGGCTACAACGTCGCCGGTTCGTCCTTGTCCAACATCGCCATCGAAGCGCCGCCAAACGCGCCAGCTGGCCTGGGTCTGGCCACGGCGCAGTCGATTCAGTTGCCTGCCACCACAACGGACGTGCAGCTCACCGCCACCTGGACGGACAACGCGGTCAACGAAACGAATTACATCGTCACGCGGACCGGTCCGAGCGCCACCTTGCCCGTGACCGGTACCGGCACAGTCCTACCGGCACTGCCGCCTAACCTTAACCCGGGCTCGACCACCACGACCTTTGTTGATCCGACACTGCTGACCGAAGGCAGCTATTACAAGTACGACGTCATTGCTCGCAATTCGTTCGGTGATTCGAAGGCGGTTCTGTCGGGCACGGTTCAAGCGCCTTACTATGCGCCGAACCCACCGACCAATCTGGCCCAAACGTTGCCTGTTGTTCCATTCAGCCCCTGCCCGGTGGATGCCGTCACCGGCAAGCTGGTGCCGACGCAGTGCCAGCCGGACTCGGTCGTGCTGACCTGGACTGACGCCGCTATCAACGAAACCCGTTACGACGTTTCACGCGACGGTGTGCTGCTTGGCACGGTGGCCGGAACGGCAGCAGGCAATAGCGGCACGACGCTGAGCTTTACGGATACGACGGCGGCTGAGGGTGTGAACTACAAGTACACCGTCGCGGCCGTCAATGCCGCTGGCTCTGCCCCGGCAAGCCTGACGCCGGTCACGGTGGCGGCGACGGTGCCGACTATCCCGACCAACGTCAAGATCCTTCCGTCGCCAGCCGTGGATCCCGTCACCGGCGTCTATGTGGATACCGCAACCGTTTCCTGGAGCGACAACGCCTACAACGAAAATGCGTATGCGGTCATTCGCGATGGTGTGCAAGTAGGAGCAAACCAACCCTCTGGCGCGGCCAACAATCCGCTGGGTACGGCAACGGCAGGCTGGAAGTCCAGCCCAGTGCTCCCCTATACGGATCTCGACCTCGCCACTGGCTCGACCCATACCTGGCAAGTTCAGGCACTCAACGCGCTGGCGCCGAACCTGACGCTGGGCGGCACGACCAGCCTATCGACGTCGGCACCGGTCACCTTCACCATGCCGGGTCTGTTGATGACTGCGCCGACCAATCTGCGGGCAGTGCCGAACCGCGCCGGTTCGTCGATCGGCTTGTCCTGGACCGACAACTCGAACAACGAGACTGACTTCCTGATTGAGGAACAGCTCTCGACGGACAGTGGTCTGACGTTCGGTGCGTGGAGCATACTCGGCACCGTGCCTCGCGCCGGCGGGCAGACCACGGGTGTTGGTGGATTGGTGAACTTCGCCCGGGCCAACGTGCCGACAACGGTAGGTTATGTGTACAACTTCCGGGTCAGGGCGCGCAATCTGGCCAACAAGAGCGATTCACATCCGTACCTGACGGTTCAAGCCAGCCTTGGCCAACCCGCAACACCGCTCGCACCGACACTAAGTTCGGTGACGCAGGCACCGGCCGGCGGCGCAGGTGGGCTACGAGTAGGTCGGGTTACTTTGACCTGGACACCTGTGGCTCCGGCTGCGGGTACGACGGTCGCCTACCTGGTCTTTGCCAACGGCGTGCAAATCGCCAGAATCGCGGCGGCTGGGACGGCCGCACCGGCGACGACGTTCAACTATCGTCCGACGCTGGCTCAAGAACTGGCTGGTATCACCTACACCGTGGAAACCGTGCAGACGGCAATCCGCGTCGCCAACCCGACCATGTTTGGCTCGGCCACTTCGCTGCCTTCCAACGCTATCACGCTGAAGGCGACCGCCCCGGCGGCGCCGGCGGCGCCGGCCGGTCTGGCGGCAACCGTGGCGGCTGCGACGGGTGCGGTGACCCTCAACTGGACGGCGGTTACGCCGGCAGCAGGAACCACCATCACCTATCTGGTGAGTGTGGGCGGCGGTGCAGGCGTGCCGGCAACACGCGGGGCTGTGTTCCCGCTGGCAGTGGGTTCTAGCTACTCGGTGTCGGTTGCCGCGGTGGCTACCACACTGGGCCTGAGCACCACGTCCTTGGCGTACTCGGCACCGATCACGGTTGATTTGACGGCGGCGGCAACACCTGTCGCACCGGCCACATTGACGGTGAATGCGACCACGCTCAACTGGGCGGCGGCAACCGGTGTTTCTGCCGGAGCTACGGTAACCTACACGGTGCAGCAGTCGATCAACGGTGGGGCATGGACCACGCTCACCGCCACGCCGATCGCGGCGCGTACCTTGGCCGTCGCATCGCCGATCGGTAGCAACTACCAGTACCAAGTAGCCGCTCAGGCGACACGTTTCGGTCTGGCGACTTCGGCCCCGTCAGCCTGGAGAACGACAACGTTCAACACGGCGCCGGCGGCATCAACGTTACCTACCGCAGCCCTGACGGCGACGCCCCGCAACCTGAGCTTTAGCTGGACGAACGCTTCGAGCAACATCACCGGTTTCACTATCCAGCGTCGTCTGGGTGCCGGTGCCTGGGCAACTATCGCTCCGGCCCCGACGGTGACGAAGACCGGCAACGTGTATTCGATCGTTGATGTGGTGACCGCCGCGGGCAGCTACACCTACCGCGTAACGGCTACCAGCTTGGGTGGCACGACTGCTCAGGCAACATCTAACGCAATCGTTACACCGTAAGGGAAGTTGCAGGAACATCGCCGGGGTCAGTAAATCGCTGACCCCGGCGATGGCAGAAAAGAGTTTCAAGATACAGGGCATCTCTGAAAGTTCATGGTTGGTCTGGATGCTGAGGGTTTTTGATAAATCAGCGTTTTGGGCGAGACGTGGATTTTTAGAGATGCCCTGAAGTCTTTTTGATTCTTGTACACGAGCGATTAGCAAGGATGCTGGATGGTCATTTACAATCGGTCCGAACTTTTTGCAGTCAACGATTCCTAAGGGAGATGCTTGAAATGTTGAAACGAAATTTGCTGGTTTTGTTCGGCTTCGTCTTGGTCACAGGCCAGGCTTGGTCAGCTGACGAAGCGGCGCTCAAGACCGACAAGGAAAAGCTGAGCTACAGCATTGGCGCCAGCATCGGCAAGAACTTCAAGAACGAAGGCACCGAAGTCGATGTCGGTCTGTTGATCGAGGGCTTGAAGAACAGTCTCACTGGCGAGAAGCTGCTAATCCCTGAAAAGGACATGCGCCAGGTGATGAACGACTACCAGACGCAGTTGCGGCAGAAGGTGGCGGCGAAACGGCAACAGTCCGTTCTCGACAACAAGAAGAAGGGCGACGCCTATCTGGCCGACTACAAGACCCAGCCAGGCGTGTTGTCGTCGCCCAGCGGCGTGCTCTACAAGATCATCAAGGAAGGCTCGGGCAGGAAACCGCTCGAGTCCGACATGGTCGAGGTCAATTACCGCGGCACCCTGACCAACGGCACCGAATTCGATGCCACCGAGCCCGGCAAACCCGCCACCCTGAAGACTTCAGCGCTGATCCCTGGCTGGAAGCAGATCTTGACCATGATGCCGGTGGGTTCGAAATGGCATATCGTCATCCCCGCAGTGCTGGCCTATGGCGAGCGCGGCGTCGGCAACGATATCGGCCCCAATGAAGTGCTGGTATTCGACTTGGAGTTGGTGGGAATCAAGTAATGGAATAACGCTCTCCGGTCGGGACTTCCTTTGGTCGTCCCACAGGGACTTCCTTTGGTCGTCGCACCGGCGCAGGCCGGTGCCCAGAGGACGGAAAGTACTGGATTCCGGCCTGCGCCGGAATGACGAAGTTGAAGTGAGGAGATTGAAGGACATTGAATATGAGTGCAAAATGGATAATCCTGCTGAGCCTCTGTCTTTTCGGCCTTGAGGCCAATGCGCAGCAGCCGGCGGCGGCCACGCAAGCGCCACCGAATGCGACAAACAAGGACGGGGCGCTCCAGGGCGGCAGGATCAGCCCCAGGCAACGGGCCGAACTGGCCAAAGAGGCAGCGGCGACTCAAAACAATCAGGCGGGCGCCGATTTTCTGGCAAGCAACAAGGCCAAACCTGGTGTGACCACTTTGCCCAGCGGCGTGCAATACAAGATCCTCAATGCCGGTGCGGGCAAGCGGCCCGGCGATGCCGGCGTGGTAAGGGTCCGCTATCGCGGTACGCTGATCGACGGCACGGGTTTCGACAAGGTGGAAGACAAGGCGCCGACACCGCTACGCTTGGCGGGTTTTGTTGCCGGCCTGCAGGAAGCGGTCAAACTGATGCCGGCAGGTTCGCGCTGGGAGGTGGTGATTCCGCCGCAGCTCGGCTACGGGGCCCACGGCAGTCGCGGAATCGCCCCCAATGCAGTGCTCATTTATGATATCGAACTTGTCAGTAGCGATTAGCGGCACGGCGCAGCGCATCGCGCTTTCCCTCGCCGCAACGATCGCGCTCGGCGCCTTCGGGCTATGCTTGCCGGCAACGGCGCTTGGTCAGCAAGCCGGTTCCAGCGATTCGGCTCAGTTGGCGGCAGGCCGCCGAATCTACGTGGAAGGCATTCTGCCCTCCGGTGCCGCATTGAGTGGCTTGCGCCAGGCCGATACGTTGGTCTCCGGCGCCGCAGCTGCGTGCGTGACCTGCCATCGGCGCAGCGGCCTGGGGCAGGTCGAGGCGAACGTGCAGATTCCGCCGATCGCCGGCAATTACCTGTTTGCGAACCCCGGTGACAAGCGCCTGGTGACCATGGACCCGCATGTCAGCAAGTCCTTCAACCAGGCGCACGATCCCTATACCGACGCCACCCTGGCCGCTGCGATCCGCGATGGCATGAACAATCGGGGCAAGGTAATGAGCGAGGCCATGCCGCGCTACGCCATTAAAGATACGGAATTGCAGGCACTCACCGCCTACCTGAGGCACCTTTCCGCAGAATGGTCACCCGGTGTCAGCGCTACCAGCATCCGCTTTGCCACGGTCATCACCCCCGATCTTGAGCCGGCGCGCCGCAAGGTGTTGGTCGACATGATCCGCACTGTTGTCCGGCAGAAGAACAGCAGTACCAAGCTCGCCAATCAGGGCCGCACTCGGCACCACATGACCTCGGCGGCGGAGTTGATTCTGGGTACCGAGCGCAATTGGGAACTGGAATTCTGGGAACTGCAGGGTGCGCCGGAAACCTGGGGTGAACAACTGGCGGCGCGCCAGCGCAGCAATCCCGTATTTGCCCTGCTCTCCGGCGCCTCCGCCGGCACCTGGCAACCGGTCCATGATTTCTGTGATCGCGAGCAGGTGCCGTGCTGGTTTCCCAGTGTCGAAGTGCCGGGGAAGCAAACGTCGCCGTATGCCTTTTATTTCTCCGGCGGGGTAACGCTGGAAGCGGCAGTACTGGCGCGACATCTGCGCGATCAGGCGCAGCCGCCGCGACATGTGGTGCAGATTTTTCGTGATGGCGAAGTGGGGCGAAGTGCAGCGCAGACCCTCGCTAGCGCATTGGCTGGATCGGGGATAGCCACGACCGAGCGCATGGTGCGGCCGGATTTGCCCGCGGTCGATGCTTTGCGTCTGACTTTGGGCAAACTCAAACCTGATGATCAAGTCATGTTCTGGTTAGGGCCGGCAGATGTGGAGGCGCTCGGCAAGATCGATCCGGTTGCTGGCAAGCATTATTTTTCGGTCGTGCTGGCCCAGGGCGAGCATGCGCTGCTGTCGCCACAATGGAGAAAGAACGCTGCGTTGATCTACCCGTATGAGTTGCCGGAAAATCGCCTTAAGAATCTGGATTATTTTTATACTTGGCTGAATCTGGTGAAGATTCCCCTGGTCGACGAAGCCATGCAGTCCGAAGTGTTTTTTTCCTTGAACTTCATGACCGATACGCTCTCCGAGATGCTCGACAACGTCTATCGTGACTACTTGATCGATCGCGCGGAGTCCATGTTGAGCATCCGTGAAGGCATGAAGTCGGCACAGGAAACCAGAGATCGAGTCGCTTTGGGTCGCGCTGGCGACCTGGCAAAAAGACACGGCGCCTCGACCATGGACGAGCGCCTCCGGATTCAAGCTTCTGGTCACGAAATTGGCACCGGCGTGAGCCACGGTACGACGCTTTATCCACACCTGAGTTTGGGGCCGGACCAGCGGTTCGCCTCGAAGAGTGGTTATATTGTCAGGTTTGCTGATGACAAAGGGATCAAGTTGATTACCGAGTCGGCCTTGATCGTTCCTTGAGGTGATAATGGTTTTGCATAAGGCTTGGCAGGGTAGGGGATTCACTACTGTAAAGGGGCAGATAACCCCATTGAGCAGATACCTTTCGCTGGCTATATTGCCTCGGTTTGTGGTGGCAGGATGCTTCCGCGTTGATCCGGGCTTGAACCACGATTTTCGGCTGCTGTAAATTTTTCGGAGCAAATATCATGAAAAGACAAATCCTCAAACCTTTGGTGCTATTGATCGGGTTGGCCTTTGGCGGTGTAGCGATGGCCGCCGATGCACCGCCTGTTGGTGGTGTTTACGTCACCGAAGGCGCTAATGGCAGCGTCGAGCTGAGCAACACATCGACCACCGACAATCAAGAGCCCGTGGTGGCAGCACCCGCTCCTGATGCCTCAGCACCAGCGGACGCCCAGACCGCAGCCGCTGAACCGCCGAAAGATCCACGCGAGCAAGTCCGCGACACGGTTTTGCAGCGCGAACAAGCCGCCGCTGCTGCCACTGGTACCACTGGCGCCACTTCGAATGCGTCGCGCCGCTACAAGATGATGGATAAGGCAACCTATCAGGCAACCGTCCTGGGCACCGATCCACAGGCGCCGCAGGTTCAGCCGAAGGCGCAGTGAGCGTTCCAACGTCATAAACGATGACTTCAGCCCTGGCAAGATCGGCTGGCGCTGCCCTGGCTTTGCTGAGCGCATTTTGGCTTGGCAGCGCCGTGGCCCAAGCGGATGACCCTGCCAAGGCTTGTCTCGAAGGCAACGGCAAGCCCGAAGAAGCGATCGAGAGTTGCTCGCGCTTCATCGACTCCGGCGCGATGAAGGAAGGGCAGTCGGCGATCGCCCACAACCGCCGCGGACTGGCCTATTTTCGCAAGCGCGACAGTGGCCGCGCGATCGCCGATTTCGATGCGGCGATCAGCCAGAATCGGCTGTATGCGTCGGCGTTCAACAACCGCGCCATCGTCCGCCAGGACCAGGGGGAGATCGAGCGCGCCCTGGCCGATTACGATGCGGCGATCCGGCTCGAACCCAAATACGTTTTTGCGTTTGCCAATCGTGGCGGCGCGCGCCTGGCGAATGGCGATGCCGACGGTGCGATCGCCGACTTCGATGCTGCCCTGGCGTTGAACGTGCCGAAAGCAGAAGTGGCTCTGACAGGCCGAGGCCGAGCCTTGCTGGCGAAAGGCGACTTCGATCGCGCGGTGGCCGATTTCGATGCCGCGCTGAAGCTCAATCCCAAGCATGCCAATGCACTGAACGGGCGGGCCTGGACGCACTTTGGCGAAGGCCGCTTCGACGCCGCGGCAGAAGATTTTTCACGCGAAAGACAGGTTCGCCCCGATACCGATTCGGCGCTCGCTTTGTTTTTGGCGCAAGCGCGCGGCGGCCACGAAGCCAAGGCCGGTCTGGCCGCGGCGACGAAAGTAGCCGATCCGCAACAGGGCCTGCCACCGGGCGTCGCGCTCTTCCTCGGCCAGGTCACGGCGGAGCAGGTCTTGCAGGCAGCTACGGACAAAAATCCCAAGACACAGCGCGATCGTACCTGTACGGCGAATTTTCAGGTGGGTGAATGGCATCTGCTGGAGAAGCGCCCAGAACTTGCGAAAGCGCACCTGAGCAAGGCCACGCAACTGTGCGATAAGTCTCTACCTGAGTTTGCCGCGGCGCGAGCGGAGTTGTCGCGGTTGCAGTAGGGGGGCAGGGCGGTGGTCGGATTTCGATTTGGACGACCCCTCACCCCAACCCTCTCCCCCGATTTGGGGGAGAGGGAGTTTTACGTGATCGCGGGCGACGCGCGAAGTGATAGCATGCGTGCCATGAACAGCAAGCATCGAAAGACACTGGAAGCAATCTTTACTGACCCGGCAAGCGGTAACCTTCCGTGGGATCGTATCGAGGCGCTGCTGGTGGCGCTCGGATGCACTGTTTTGGAAGGCAGTGGCTCTTCGGTGACGTTTGCGAAGGACGGCCGGCGGGCCTATTTCCACCGCCCTCATCCTCAACGTGACGCGCTGATTTATCGCGTCAAGGCAGTGCGTCAGTTTTTGCTCAAACTGGAGATCCGTCCATGAAAAACACCATGACCTACCGTGGTTATACGGCCAGTCTGGAATTTGACCCGGATGACAATATTCTGGTCGGCAGGGTGCTCGATATCGACGACATCGTCATTTTCCACGGCGAGTCAGTCGAGTCATTCAAGGCCGCCTTGCATGAGGCCGTCGATGATTATGTGTCGGCTTGCGAAAAGATGGGACAAGCCCCCGAAAAACCCGCGTCCGGACGCTTGATGCTGCGCGTGGATCCGGTCGTGCACGCTGCGGCGCTCAAAGCTGCGGCGCACACCGGCCAAAGTCTTAACCGATGGGCCGAACGGGTA
>CAISUK010000382.1 GCA_903888645.1 uncultured Pseudomonadota bacterium
ACTCGTTAGGCAGCAGGCCGCGGATTGCGGCGACAACCGACAGCCCGCCCAGACCGGAGTCGAATATGCCAATCGGTGCCTGCGATCCTTTCATGACGCGATCAGGCGCTTCGGCCGAAGTTGCCCGCCAGCAGTTACGTCGCCCAAGCCAAGAAAGCGCTGGCCGAAATACACCCGTGCCGCACCGGCTGCGGTAGCCTGACATTCGACCACTTGACCGTGCAGAAACTTCTCGGCCAGCGACTCTTCCAGGGATAGTGCCGGAAGCTCGCCGAGCAACAAGTCGGCCGGCTGCAACAAGGCCATGCGCTCGCTCTCATGGGCTTGTGCCAGGCGATCCAGTGTAACGGCCTCGGCAATATTCACGCTACCGATGCGGGTCCGCCGTAGCGCTGTCAAATGGGCGCCGCAGCCCAGCATCTTGCCCAGATCTTCGGCCAGTGTGCGCACATAAGTGCCCTTGCTGCATGAAACGACGAAAGACAATCGATCCCCGCAAAGTTCGGTTAGCCGGAGATCATATATGGTGACCGGCCGCGGTTTCCGCTCAACTTCGATACCGGCCCGGGCATAAACATAAAGTGGCTTACCGTCACGCTTGAGTGCGGAATGCATCGGCGGAACTTGCAGAATCGCGCCGGTCAGCTGCGGCAATACCGCTTCGACATCGCCTTGTGTCACGTTGACTGACTGACGCTCCAACACGGCGCCTTCGGCATCGCCGGTGTCGGTCATGACACCTAGCTGCAGGGTGGCCTGGTATTCCTTGTCGGCGTCGAGCAGCGCACAGGCAAACTTGGTCGCTTCGCCGAAACACAATGGCAACAGCCCCGTCGCCAGCGGATCGAGCGTGCCCGTGTGCCCGGCCTTGGCGGCGTTGTAGAGGCGACGCGCGCTCTGCAAGGCAGTATTGGAGGAAAGCCCGATGGGCTTGTCGAGAAGCAGTACGCCATCGACTACGCAGCGCGGCGCTCGTCGCGGCGCATTCAAGGGCTATTCCCTGGTTTCGCCATCCGGGTGATCGGAGCGCACGGCAGCATCGATCAATTGTGACAGGCGAGTCCCGCGTTCCACTGATTCGTCATAGACAAAATGGAGTTCGGGCAAGGTGTGTATGCGAATGCGCCGACCCAGTTCGTGCCGCAAGAACCCGCTGGCATGGTGCAGCCCGGCAAGCAATTCAGCGTGGTGTTCAATGCCCGACAACGAAGTGAAAAAAACCTTTGCATGGGCATAATCGGGCGTGACCTCGACATCGGTCAAGGTCACCAGACTGATGCGCGGATCCTTGAGCTCAAGGCGAATCAGTTCCGCCAATTCCCGGCGAATCTGCTCGGCGACGCGTTCGCTCCGCGCAAAACCACGCTGATGATTCATCTACTAAAGCGTCCGCGCAAATTCCTCAAACTCAAATGCTTCGAGCTGATCGCCCTCGTTGATGTCGTTGAAGTTTCGCAACGACAGGCCGCATTCGAAGCCACCCTTGACTTCCTTGACGTCGTCCTTGAAGCGCTTGAGCGAATCGAGTTCGCCGGTGTGGACAACAACATGGTTGCGTAGCAGACGCACTTGCGATCCACGCCGGATCAAGCCTTCCAGCACCATGCAACCGGCCACGGCGCCAATCTTGGAAATGCGGAATACCTGGCGAATCTCGACCAGTCCGACGACTTTTTCTTTTCGCTCCGGGGTCAGCATGCCGGACATGGCTGCCTTCACTTCGTCGACGGCGTCGTAAATGATATTGTAATAACGGATATCGACGCCGAAATTTTCAGCCACCTTGCGTGCCCCCACATCGGCTCGCGTATTGAAGCCGATGATGACCGCCTTCGAGGCCGACGCCAGATTGACATCGGATTCTGAAATTGCGCCAACCGCCGAGTGTATGACATTGACCTTGACCTCGGCGGTGGAGAGCTTGTTCAGGGCATGCACCAAAGCCTCTTGCGAACCCTGCACATCGGCCTTGACCACCAGCGCGAGCTGCTTGATTTCGCCTTCGCCCATGTTTTCAAAAATGTTTTCGAGCTTGGCTGCCTGCTGCTTGGCGAGTTTGACATCGCGGAACTTGCCTTGGCGGAACAGTGCAATCTCGCGTGCCTTGCGTTCATCGCCCAGCACCATGGCCTCGTCGCCGGCGGCCGGGACATCGGTGAGGCCCTGAATCTCCACCGGAATTGAGGGTCCGGCTTCGTCAATCGACTTGCCGTTTTCGTCAAGCATGGCGCGGACGCGACCAAATACTGCCCCCACCAGCAAGGCATCGCCACGACGCAAGGTACCCGACTGGACAAGAATTGTCGCTACCGGACCCTTGCCTTTGTCGAGGCGCGCCTCGATCACCAGTCCCTTTGCCGGCGAGTCAACCGCGGCAACCAGTTCCAGAACCTCGGCTTGCAGCAATACGTTCTCAAGCAGGCTGTCGATACCGAGCCCTGTCTTCGCGGAGACCTGGACGAACGGTACATCGCCGCCATATTCTTCAGGAACCACACCTTCCGCCACCAGTTCCTGCTTGACGCGGTCGGGATTGGCATCAGGCTTGTCTACCTTGTTAACCGCAACAATCAGTGGCACACCTGCCGCCTTCGCATGATGAATGGCTTCTTTGGTCTGCGGCATCACACCGTCATCGGCAGCGACCACCAGCACCACCAGGTCGGTGGCTTTGGCGCCACGCGCACGCATCGCCGTGAAGGCCTCATGGCCTGGCGTATCGAGAAAAGTGATCACCCCGCGCGGCGTTTCAACGTGGTAGGCACCAATGTGCTGGGTAATGCCACCAGCCTCGCCGTGGGCGACCCGCGTCTTGCGGATGCGGTCAAGCAGCGATGTCTTGCCATGGTCGACGTGGCCCATGACAGTGACGACGGGCGCACGCGAAACCACTGAGAATTCCTTCCCGCCAACTGCTTCCTCATCAAGGAAAGCGTCGGGATCGTCGAGCTTGGCGGCAAACGCCTTGTGCCCCAAGTCCTCAACCAGGATCATCGCAGTCTCCTGATCGAGTTGCTGATTGATGGTGACCATGCTGCCCATCTTCATCAACACCTTGATGACCTCGGTTGCCTTGACCGCCATCTTGTGCGCCAGATCGGCGACCGAAATGGTCTCGGGAACATGCACTTCGCGTACGACAGCCTCGACAGGCTGCTGCGCTTGAGACTCTTCCTGATGGCCACTCTGACGGCCATGACGCCCACCACGACCACCGGCTCCGCGCCACCCCAGATTGCCAGTGTCGCCGCGCGTCTTGATCGTTCGCTTCTTGGCGGCATCTTCCTTCCAGGTACCCGTTGCCTTCTTGGGCGTCGACTTCTTCTCGTCAGCCTTGCCCGCCGGCTTGTGCAAGGTTCCAGTGACCCCGGCTTGATCCGGTTTAGGCGCCGGTGTCGCTGCGGCGGCTGCAGCTTGGACTTGGGCTTGGGCCTGTTCCTGCAGCTGCACAAGCTTCGCCTCGGCTTCGGCGCGCACGCGCAAGTCACGCTGCTGCTTGTCCTTGACTTCAGCCGCCTGAATCGCCGAAAGTTCGGCGTGGCGCTTCGCCTCGTTCTGCCGCAGCGCTACTTGCTCGGCATTGATGACGGAGACAACAGCGGCCGCAGCGACCGGTTCCTTGACCAATTCCGCGATCTCGACCACCGGTTCCGGCGTTTGCACGACTTCCACCACAACCGGTGCAATGTCGACCGGAGCAATGTCGACCGGAGCAACGTCGACCGGTGCAGCTTCGACCGGTGCCGGCTCGACCGGCAGCGCTGCTGCTTCCGCCGCGAGTTCGCTCGGGTCGCGTTTGACGAACGTTCTCTTCTTCCGCGTTTCTACTGGAATGGTTCGCGCTTTCCCGGTGGAGTCGGCCGATTTGATCTCGCTCGTCTGCTTGCGGGTGAGCGTTATCTTGGCCTTGGGAACGGTCTCTCCGTGGGACTTGCGCAGATAGTCGAGCAACCTGCTCTTGTCCTGCTCAGTCAATGTGTCGTTGGCGGCCTGTTTAGTGACGCCGGCCTTCTGCAACTGCTCAAGCAGCGCAGTGGCGGGCATCTTCAGCTCGCTGGCGAATTGTGAAACACTCATTTGTGCCATGTGAGCCCTCTAGCAGTTATTCTGCAAACCAATGCGCGCGCGCGATCGTGATCAGGATCTTGGCGCGCTCGACATCCATTGCAGTCAATTCAACCAGTTCATCGACGGCGAGATCGGCCAGGTCGTTCCGGCTGCGCACGTTGTGGCGCGACAACTCTGCCGCGAGATGCTTGTCCATTCCTTCCAGGCCAAGCAGGTCGTCATCGACATTCTCGAGTTGCTCTTCATCGACAATGGCTTCTGTCAGAAGGACATTGCGCGCTCGATCCCGCAGTTCATTAATGGTTGCTTCGTCGAACGCATCGATTTCGAGCATTTCTGAAAGCGGCACATAAGCGATTTCTTCAAGCGTGGAAAAACCTTCGTTGATGAGAATCTCGGCCACTTCGGCATCGACATCCAATTTCTCGATGAACAGGGCGCTGATGTGGCTCGCCTCCTGATCATGCTTCTGCTTCGATTCCTCGACCGTCATGAGATTGATGGTCCATCCGGTCATTTCCGTGGCCAGTCGCACATTCTGCCCACCACGACCAATGGCGATCGCCAGGTTGGCCTCATCGACGACGACATCCATGGCTTGTTTGTCTTCATCGACGACGATGCTCGATACTTCGGCTGGCGCCAACGCACCGATCACAAGCTGGGCCGGGTCGGCCGACCACAACACAATATCCACACGCTCGCCAGCAAGTTCGTTGGTGACAGCCGTGACGCGCGAACCGCGCATGCCAACGCAGGTGCCGATCGGGTCGACCCGCTGATCGTTCGACTTGACGGCAATCTTGGCGCGAACGCCTGGATCCCGAGCCGCCGCCTTGATTTCGAGCAGTCCATCCTCGATTTCCGGCACCTCCAACTCGAACAGTTTCATGATAAATTCTGGTGCCGTGCGCGACAGGACGAGTTGCGGACCGCGAGCGGCGCGATCAATCTTCATCAACCAGGCGCGGACGCGATCGCCCGGCCGAAGATTCTCTTTGGCGATCATCTGATCGCGCGGCAGAATCGCCTCGATGCGACCCGCCTCAATGATCGCATTGCCGCGCTCCATGCGCTTTACCGTGCCGGTAACAAGGTGTTCCTTACGCTCGAGGAAGTCGTTAAGGATCTGCTCGCGCTCGGCGTCGCGAATCTTCTGCAGGATCACCTGTTTAGCCGCCTGGGCGCCGATTCGACCAAAGTCGATGGGCTCGAGGTTTTCCTCGATGTAGTCGCCTATGACAATATCCGATAGCTGCTTCTGCGCTTCGGTCAGCCCGATGTGCTGCGCAGGAATTTCGACTTCTTCGTCATCCAGTACCAACCAGCGCCGGAAAGACTCGTATTCGCCGGTCTCCCGATCAATCTCGACGCGGACATCGGCCTCGTCATGAATCTTCTTCTTGGTTGCCGAGGCCAGTGCCTGCTCAAGCGAGACAAACACGATTTCCTTGGGAACATTTTTCTCCCGCGCCAGGGCGTCGACCAGCAACAACAATTCGCGGCTCATTCCCAATCCTCCAATTTCCAATTCAATGCGTTAACGTTAACGCCTTCACAGTTTCGGAACCAACCGGGCCTTGTCAACCTGATCGAGGGGAAACTTGTGCTCGCCATTCTCGGCCCGCAGGCAGACCATCCCATCTTGCAAACCAAGCAGCACACCGACAAAGTTGCGCTGATTGCCGACTGCAATGCGCGACCGCAGTTGCACTTCCTGACCAGCAAAACGCTCGAAATCAGCGGGTTTCTTCAGTAACCGGTCCAAACCGGGCGAGGACACCTCAAGCCGGTCGTAATCAATATTCTCAACAGCAAACAGGCGAGTCAGGTGATTGCTCACCGCAGTGCAGTCGTCAATCCCGATGCCATTCGGTGCGTCGATGAACACCCGCAAAAGACGAGCGCGCGGACTCGTCTCAAAATCGACGAGTTCATAGCCTAGTCCAACAACGGCCTGTTCAATGACCTCAACCAGTTGCATTCGCCACACACAAATCAAAACGCCGCTCAAAGCGGCGCGACAAATAAAAAGTGGGCGAAACGCCCACTCTTTCTCTCAGAATCCGAAAACGGCACTCTGAAACAGCAAAGATTATAGCAGAGCGACGCTCGCCAATACAATCAATAGGCGGTTTCTTCGCCTGTCCCGAACTCGTCGAGAGAAGGCTTGGCCTCCGCCGACTGTGCGGCGGGCGGACCCAGTACGGCAAGAAATCGGGCCACTTCTGCTGGTGACAACTCCATGCAGATTCCACGCCTGAGACGCGGCGGCAAATCGATTGGCCCATAGCGAACGCGCATCAGGCGGCTAACCGTCACGCCCACCGCCTCGAACATGCGCCGGATCTCTCGGTTACGGCCTTCGTGGAGCGACACCCGATACCAACGGTTGGTGCCCTCGCCGCCCTCCTCGGCAAGCCGACCAAAATTAGCCAGGCCATCCTCGAGTTCGACACCCGTCAGGAGCCGCTTCTTCGTTTTGTCGGACAATTCGCCGACCACGCGAACGGCATATTCGCGCTCCAGTCCATAGCTCGGATGCATCAGGCGATTGGCCAGCTCGCCGCTATTGGTCAAGAGCAGCAAACCACAGGAATTGAAATCGAGCCGTCCGACAGCAATCCAACGACCACCGCGAATGCGCGGCAGCTTTTCGAACACACTGGGGCGCCCATCCGGATCAACCCGCGAGACAATCTCCCCTTCCGGCTTGTGGTAAATCAGCACACGCGGTTGCTGTTTGCCCAGCCTGAGATGAACCAGCTTGCCGTTAACCTTGATCCGATCGTCGGGACCCACCCGCTGGCCTAAATGGGCCGGCTCACCATTGACATTGACCCGGCCGTTGACAATCCATTCCTCCAATTCGCGGCGTGAGCCAAAGCCGGCATCCGCCAAGGCCTTTTGCAGCTTGGGCATCGCCTCTGGAATCGTCTGTCTCGAGCGAGGCGGCGCTACCGCCGTGCCGCGACCGGGGGCTAGCGACGACGCAGGTGCGAGAGGCTTACTCGGCGGGCGAAATGGCGTGAGTTTGGGGCTGGGTTTGCGGGGCGGATTCGGCAAGATGTATGACTCTTTCGATTTCGGTCAATGGTGGCAACTCGGCCAAACTGCGTAGACCGAGATCGTCGAGAAACTTGCGCGTCGTTGCGTACAACGCTGGCCGCCCTGGTGCATCGCGATGGCCAACCGCATCGATCCAGCTCCGCGCCTCCAGCGTCTTGATGATGTTTGGCGAAACAGCTACGCCACGAATATCCTCAATATCGCCGCGGGTCACCGGCTGACGATAAGCCACTATGGCCAGTGTCTCCATGACAGCACGAGAATAGCGCGGCACTCTCTCGTTCTTCAGCCGATCCAGGAACTGCTGGTATTCCGGTCGGGTCTGGAATCGCCAGCCGGTAGCCAGTTGCACCAGTTCAATGCCACGTCCGGACCAGTCACGACGCAAGTCGTCGAGCAGCGTTCGCCACATATCGTCATCAAACTCTTCCTCGAAGAGCTTTTTTAACTCGGACAGAGGCAACGGCTCGGCAGCAACCAGCAAGGCAACTTCGAGTACGCGCTTGTAGTCTTCAGGAGTGTATGGCCGAAAATTCATGTAAACAATTGAATCAATTACAATATCAAAATATTTTCCGGTAGCGCAACGGCGGCACTCGGCAAATCAGGCTGGCAATTATCTCCCAATTTAGCCAGGTTCGAAGATCCGTCCGTACAGCAAGCGCGCACTCGACCTTGTGATTCCTGCTGCACGAAACCAATTGCGGCAGCCTCGGTCAATGACAACCGGTGCGTACTGGTATGCTTTGATCCACGTCGTTTCGTATTCACCAGAAAATTTTCAATTTCTCCGAAAGGTACTCGTCGCGTGGCCACCAAGAATAAGACCGATATCGTTGATGCTTTGCGCAGCAATTTACTCGCACATGCCGAAGGCAAGATATCTTCGGACGAGTTCGAACGAAGGCAAGCTGAAATTCATGCGCTTGTCTTGAGCACGCCAGCGACCGAGGTCGGGGCAGAAGTCACCAAAAATTCGACTGTCGTTCCAGCGGGCAACCCGGTCGCACCGCGAAGCGTATCCAAATTGTTGATTCTTCTGCCTATCGTCGGCGTCATTGCGGTAGCGGGTTTGTATGTCTGGAGCGCAAAGCCAGGTTCGTCCCCGGCATTGACCAGCGAGAGGGTAGAGACGTCCGATACAGGCGGCAAGAAGGTCGATGCCGCGCAGATCGAGCAGCAACTCACGGCGCTTGTTGCGGAGGTTGCCAAAAACCCGATGAATGGCGAAGCCTGGGCCACTCTGGCCCGTGCCTACACGCAAAAAGGACAGCATGCTCAGGCAGAGGATGCCTATGCCAAAGCAGCAGCCATTCTGCCGCCCGATGCATCGCTCTTGGCTGACTGGGCCGATTCCTACGTCGTTGCGCACAAGCGGCAATGGGACGACACCTCGAGAGGTCTCATCAAGCGCGCACTCGCCGCCGACCCCCGGCACCTGAAGTCACTGTCGCTCGCAGCAACCGACGCCTTCGACAACGCTGACTATAGCGGCGCAATTGCTTATTGGAAGCGCTTGAAGGATGCAGGCGGAAACGATGCCTCAGTGAGAAAATATGCGGATGACAATATCGCCGAAGCCACAGCATTGATCTCCGGGAAGGGCGTCGCTTCGAACTTGCCCGCCAGTAACGAGCAAAAAACCGGATCGACAGCAACTTCGGGGGCTATCGCCGGCACCGTTGCCATTGCAAAAAAGCTGCGGAGCAGGACCTTGCCGACTGACGCCGTATTCATCGTCGCCAAGACGACCGAAGGCCAGGGCCCGCCACTGGCAGCTAAACGCTATACCGTTGCCGATCTGCCAATCGCATTCCGGCTCGATGATGATGCGTCGATGATTCCGGGCCAAGGCTTATCGAAAGCAATTGACGTCGTCGTGACCGCCCGCATCTCCAGGAGCGGGAATCCGCTGGCACAATCGGGCGACATGGAAAGTGCGCCACAGCGTGCCAAAGTCGGCTCAAGCGAACTGAAACTGGAGATCAATACGGTTCGCTGAGGTTGGCGATCGGCCAGTTTTTGCCGAATCCGCTGCCCCAAGAAATCATCGGAACGTTCCCCGCAATGAATTCGCCAATACGGAAAGCGCATCGGCCAGTTGTCGCGCAGTTTCAGGCGGCGGTAGAGGTACCTTGAGGCTTTGCAGACCAGTATTGGCGTCTCGCTCGATCCACGGATGTGCAGGAGCAGCGGGATCCCTGGCTGCTGTCAATGCCGAAATAAATTGCGCACCAACTTGCGCCAACGCCCGCCATGGATCGACACCCAATTGCGCTGGCGTAGCAGACGCTGCGGATTCTCCGGCGACTTCAGACACAGCTCGCGCCTCAGATGCCACTTCGTTGACACCTACGCTTGCATCTGCGTTCTCTTCCTGCACGGATGCCGCTTCGGTCGCCTTGTTCACGCCTGTTGCCTCTTCGGCGGGGGTCATGGCGTCACCCTCGCCCATGCGTCCGGTAACGTTTTCGACGTCCTTCATGAAACGATTGAGGCGCGAACCGCCAAGCGATATTTCTCCACTCCCGCCATCGAGAATTCCCGCCGCCAACGAGCGCTTGAAGGCCAGCACCGATAGCATGCCCTCCTCGATCGTGCCCTTGGACACAAAATTGACGATCTGCACCGGATGCTTCTGACCCATGCGGTGAATTCTGCCGATACGTTGCTCCAGAAGCGCCGGATTCCAGGGCAAGTCCATGTTCACCAGTGTGGAAGCATGCTGCAGGTTAAGCCCCGTGGCGCCGGCATCCGTGGATAAGAAAACCCGGCAATCCGGATCTTCGCGGAAACGTTCGACCAGCGCCGGTCGTTTCTCTGACGGCACGCCACCGTGGAAGCTGACGTAGCCGATACCGCGGGACTCGAGGCGACGAATCACAATGTCATGCGTTCTCGTCCATTGACTGAAGACCACCGCCTTGGCGTCAGGTTGTTGGAAAAGACCATCAAACAATGCCGCAAGTTCGTCTGCCTTGACGCCATGATCGGATTCCTGATCAAGCAAATAGGTGCTATTACACGACATTCGCATGTTTTGCAGGGCACAGGTTAGCCGTCGCTGATCTTTGTCAGACAGGAACTTTGTCTTTCGCCAACGATGGACAATCTTGGCGACAATGTCAGCATTTTCCTGGTGGTAGGTCATCTGCAATTCAGTCATCGGTACCAGCAGCGTCTGGTCGGTACGTTCCGGCAACTGCATCAGGACTTCCGCTTTGCGGCGACGAATCATGATCGGCGACAGTGTCTCGCCAATCGCTTCCAGTCCGGTGTAGCCGGTGACACGACCGCTCTCGTCTTTGACCTGATGCTTATGCAGCAACTTCCAGGTTGGCCCCAAGCGGTGCTGATCGACGAACTGAACGATCGAAATGAGTTCCTCCAGTTTATTTTCCAAGGGTGTGCCCGTCAGGACAATGGCGAATGGACTATCGATCCGCTTTAGCGCCCGTGCGGCTATGGTGTTCCAGTTCTTGACGCGTTGCGCCTCATCGACAATAACCAGTTCCGGAGCCCAGGCGGCGATCAGATCAAGATCGGGTTGGAGTTTTTCGTAATTGGTAATCTTGCAAAAATCTTCCAGCCCGTAATCCTTCTGCCGCCGGGCGCGACCGCCGGATATCACTCGAGTTCCATTTTCGCCGTGTCGCCCGGTGAAACGTGCGATCTCGCTTTGCCATTGATACTTGAGCGAGGTAGGACAAATCACCAGCACTTTTGAGACGCCGAAATGATCGGCCAGGATCTCTGTCGCAGCGATGGCCTGGATGGTCTTGCCCAATCCCATTTCGTCGCCGATCAGCACCCTGCCCTCGCGCACGGCAAACAAGGCGCCCTCGGCCTGGTACGGATACAGCGAAACCTTGAGCAATTTCGTTAGCTTTGGATCGGCGGCGCCAAGCGGAAACAATCGATCAAGCGCAAGCGCTCGTCGTTCGGCATCACGCCGGCCAGCCACAAAATCGAGTGCATCGTCATAAGCTCGAAGTTCGTGGCCACTCTTGGCCACGGCAGCGACGAAACGTTACAGTTCTTCGAAACGCTCGGCGCGCAGCGCCCAGCCAGAGGTCTCGTCGAACAGCAGCGCCGCCGCCTTGCGCACCGCAGGCGGACAATCCGTACCGGCACGAAAATGCACAGTACGGGTGCTTTCATTGCGCAAATAAAGCTCCGAGAACGGCGGATTGTAGCCACGCGCAAAGACTGCTTTGGCGCCGCGCTTCTGTTCCAGCGCGAAAAGAACGAACTCGATGTGCTTGCAGGTACCCAGTTCGTTAGTCGCATAATCGGCGCAGGCACAATAGCTGTCGCCAGGTAGATGACCACGAATGACAACGCGATACCGGGTCTTCGACTGCGGATTGCTGACGCGAAACTCTGAAAAGAACGGCTCAGTGCCCACGTTCTCCAACCCGAAAGCCTGCTCGCGGCCAAACTGACGCCGCAGGGCCCGCTGCCACTCTATTGGCGGAATCTCCTTGGGAGCATTGGTCCTGGAAAATTTCGCTTCTTTGGCGGGCTTGGCCGCAGCAACAGCCGGTTTGGTTTTAGGCGTCTTGGAGGTCATAAGGTAAATGGAGCATCAGCGATAAAGAATATAAGAAACTTATCAATCGGACCGGGCGGCCGGTTAGTGGCGGTCAATAGCAAACGAGTCGCCCAGTGCTTTTTTAATGTATCGGACTATACGACAGCAAAGCGCATTTCGTCTCCGTCAGTGACTACAGCAGGCACTCATGGATGTCCTTGTTCATCAGGTAGAGGCGATACGGATCTAGCGGCGACGGTGTAAATCCAAAGTGCTGGTAGAACTCTACGGCCTGGTCATCCTTGGCATGGACGACCAACGCCCGCGCGGCAGTGATCGATTGAGCCTGGAGACACCGGTTCAACGCATCCTCGAACAATCCTGGTCCAATGCCTGCCCCTTGCTCTTCCTTATCGATGGCCATCCTGGCCACTTCTGGAACCCCGCCCCAAAAGCGTTCGCATAATACCGTCGAGAACCAAGTCCAGTTCTTTGCCCACGTCCTCGGTGAGGAAGCGCAAGACGAAATAGCCGCTTTGTTGCAGCAATCGATCCTTGCTCCTGTCGCGCCGATAGGCGACGGGATCGGCAAGGTGCTGTGGTCCGTCCAGTTCCACCGCCAGCCGGGCATCCTCGCACAGAAGGTCAACCTCCAGGCTTGCGGTCGCATCGAATGCGATCGGTAGCGAGGCGTTGAGACGGAATCGTCCCTTCGTTACAGGCAAAGTCTCCAGTCGCCGGTACAAAAACGCTTCCGCCGCACTGCGCGCCCGGTCGGTCCCTTCCGCATCCGGAGGGATCGTTCGGGCCGCATTGACGAACAGACCGGCCAGAGGCAGGTCAACGCCGTCGCGGACGAGTCTGCGTACACTGCGCGAGTAATCGCGCTTCCAGAGTGGGTCGGAAGGCAACGGTATTTCGGCAGGCCACCCCGGGGTGGCGCTCGCCGGCAAATGAACCGTGTAGCCAATGCTCTCGTAGCCGCGGCAACGCCGATCGAACATCCTCGCCAACATGGAAACGTGGAGATCCGCGTAATCGTAGATGAGTACCTCGCGCTTGCCATCGTAAAGCCGATGCAAGCGTCCAGCGTATTGGGCGATGGTGCCACGCCATGAAACCGGGAGCGTCAGGAACAGGGTATCGAGTCGCGGGTCGTCATATCCCTCGCCCACGTATTTTCCCGTTGCCAGGATGACCCTGGCTTCCTCTTGTGGAATGGCCGCGAGTCGATCGGCCATCGCTTGTTTCTGCTTCTTTCCCATTCCGGCACGCAGTGCCAGCACGTGCGGAATGCGTGCGGCGAGCATCTTATCGAGGCGCTCCAGGTGATCGTTTCGCTCCGTCAGTACGAGTGGTGAGCGACCGGCGCGCACCGATTCGACGACATCGTCGCAGATGCGGCGGTTGCGGGGTTCGTCTTCGATCAGTTCTTGGTACAGGGATTGGAATTCGACGCGGCGGTCCGGGGACGCCTCCCGGGTTGGCAGGAACGCCGTCGGCTGCACAATGACGAAATGCTCGAACGGCCGCTTCGCCGCCTGCAGTTTCGCATCCACACGGTGGCGCACGGGTCCGCATTGCATGAAGATGATCGGCTGATGACCGTCCTTGCGGACAACCGTCGCCGAAAGCCCCAGGAAATACCGCGCCTTGACCTGGCGTGCCACCGCCTCAAAGCCCGGTGCCGACAAATGGTGGCACTCATCGACGATCACATGGCCGTAATCGGCGACACGATCATCGACGACGCCCTTCTTGATCAGGCTCTGAATGACGGCCACGTCGATCTGCCCGTTCGGCCGATTTCTCCCGCCGCC
>CAISUK010000383.1 GCA_903888645.1 uncultured Pseudomonadota bacterium
GATGTCGGGTTCGCCATCTGCCGCGTATTGATGATCTGTGGCCCTCCGACACCCGACGCATTGACGAACTGATCGGCGGTGTACATCGGGGCGATCTGGTGCAGATCCGAGCCCTGCGCGAAGAACGGTCGCGTTTCAGCGAGCAATGGCGAAAATTGCACGTCCTTGGTGAGCGCCGGTTGATCGGGCTCACGGTCGGAAAAATTCGGGCGATAGGTACCGGCAACCAGCCAGCCTGGCGAAGGTCGCAGCGAAAAATCCATGCCGAAGTGCAGGCTGCTTTCTGAAGAGCGCACGGCATCGGCAGCCACATTCCTTATCGTTTCAAAGACCGCGGTTGGCCGCAATGTCCACGCCGGAATGCCTTGCGCGAGGGCCGCAAATCCGTTTAATTGCGGCGCCTTGCAGAGCAGGCAACCACCGTCGGCGCTGGTGTCCTGAGTCGAATAGAGTTCGGTTTCGTCGCTTACGCGCCGATATTGGGCAAAAATCCGCGGTATCGCGCCAAGCTGGCTGCCGAGGTACAAGGACTTGAGCGGTATCCGGAAATCGGCACGCCAGCCGCCGGCAGTCAATGTCGTTTCACCATCCCAGACGAAATCGATACCCGTATCCAGCGCCTTGCCTGACTCGCGATACAGCCCATCCTCGACCGCGCCGGCAATGTTCAAACCGAATACCTGGGCGAACCGCGCATCGCCGATCGGATCGAAATAGATCAGAACGTGGCTGTCGCTCTGGCCGAAGCCGTCTGGCGCAGTGCGCACGCCGCGAAGCGCTCCAGGCGCCTTCTCCTGAATTCGCGCATGGACGACAAGGCTCTCGTCACGCACCTCGACAGAGAGCGTTGCAATCGGCTCGGTCAATTCCTTGCTCTCGGGAAACGATTGATGCCGTAACGGAATTGTCCACTGCATTTCCGCATGGGCGGGCGCCAGCGATGCAAGGAGAGCCCAAAATACGATTCCGGCCAACCCGCTTTGTTTGCTCACAATGCATGAACCTCGGTGAGTGGTCGGTGGATTTGCGAGTAGGGCAATTTATAGCACAGGGACGGGACTGTCACGACTGGTGCAGACCGAAGCATTGCCGTCGGCGGGTGGTGGGCAAAAAATGCTTTTCAATTGCGTCGCCTCTTCCAGGAAATACATTCACGCTTCACATTGCTTGGCGATTGCCCAGAACCGGCTTGACCATCTTGAAGGTGCGATCATGACCGTAACATTCAGCCGCCGTCTTTGTGGCTACCTGAGTAGTTATACTAAATCACGCTTTTGTTGATTTAGATCAGTTTGCAAGGCATATGTCAGCGTAGCGTTCCGGAATATTTGCCGTGCTCGATGACCGGCAGGTGGAAGGCTGTTCTTGGCAAAAATGCACAGGCAGCTCAACGCGATCGAAATATTCACGCAAACTCAAACAATCCCGTCCGATCATGTACGCAAACCTACTGCCATGGCTTGCTTGATTGTTCATTCAACAACGGAGCAGCATCGCATCAATGTCGCCGACGGTCAGTCGGTGCGGGATGCGCTTGACATCACCGAGATGAGAGTCCGCGCAGCCTGCGGTGGAACCGGAACCTGCGGTGCCTGCGTCGTGCGTCTGGTCGGTGGCGAGGTCACGGCGCCGACAGTTGCCGAGTACATGAAGCTAAGCCCGGACGAACGCGCGGCCGGCGCGCGCCTGGCGTGCCAACTGCGGCTCATGGGCGCTGCCGAGATCGTGCTCGACCAACCAGCGCCGCCTTCGCAATGGAAAAGCATTCCGCCGGAAAACCTGATCGCGGCTCCAGGCAGCCTGCCCAGTTTGGCGGAGCTTATCTACGGCGTTGCGGTCGATCTCGGCACCACGCACATCCGGGTAGCGCTGTGGGATCGTCGGCATGGCAAGCGCATCGCTACCCGGCACGGGCCCAACCCGCAAGGCGCGTTTGGCGCCGACGTCTTGAATCGCCTCGAGGCCGCTCGCGCGAGGCCGGAACGCGCGGCGGAACTGGCCAAGCTCGCACGCAGTGCAATCGTCCAGGCGGTGCGCGACATCCTGGCGCGCGACGTCGGCGAGGTAACACCAATGCTGGCCCAGATCAGCCAAGTGTTCGTGGTCGGCAACACCGCCATGCTTGCCCTGCTTACCAGCCGGGGGATCAACGATCTGGTGAATCCGGCACACTGGCAAAGCCGCATCGACTGTGTGCCGAAGGACCTCGCTGAGTGGCACGCGCAGTGGTACATGCCTAATGCCGAGATTGTCCTGCCCGAACCTGTGGCCGGATTCGTCGGCTCCGATCTGACGGCCGACCTGCTCGCCACCGGCCTGACAGATGGGCCGCCCGGATCACTGCTGCTGGATGTCGGCACCAATACCGAGGTCGCCCTCTGGGATGGCAGGACCCTCCACGTGACTTCGGTGCCCGGCGGACCAGCCTTCGAAGGTGTCGGCATCCGGTATGGCATGCCGGCCGAACCGGGTGCGATCAGCAGCGTTCGCGACGCCGCCGGCAACTACGCTTGCGAGACCATCGGCGGTAGCGAGGCACGTGGATTTTGCGGCTCCGGCCTGACCGACGCCATCGCCCTGCTGGTTGCGAATGGCATAGTGAAGCAATCCGGCCGCTTCGAGGTATCCCCTGGCCCTGACGGCTTCAGCCTCGATCCAGCCAACCCGCGCACCGCGATTACCGGCAACGACGTCGATGCCTTCCAGCGCGCCAAGGCAGCCACGGCGGCGGCCATGGAGCAGTTGCTTGCTCAGGCGCAAATGGCATGGAGCGATCTGCGCCGACTGTGCGTATGCGGCGCCTTCGGCCGCACGCTGAATCTCCAGAATGCCCAAGCCATTGGCCTGCTACCGCCGATCAACCCGGCGATGATCGAGTTGCACGCCGATGCCAGCCTCGCCGGCTGCGAAATGGCACTGCTTTCATCAGATGGAGCGGGGCGCTTCGCGGCTCTGGCCGCCAGAATCAAAGCAACCAATCTTTCTCTGGCGGCAGGTTTTGAAAACCGCTACATCGATCATTTGCGCTTGCGTCCGATAGGATCACATGCTGAGCACGAAAGGATATCGTCATGCTTAATCGCATAGTCAAAGCCTACAACGAAGCCGTCTTCGAAACCGACAAGGAAGCCGCCTTCGAAGTGGTCAACGCCGCGCTGGCGAACGGCATGACAGCGGAAGACATCGTATTCAAGGTCGTCATCCCGGCTATCGAGGAGATGATGTCCAACATTACGAAAGATCCGGACGCGAATCTTGCGCAGCATTTCATGACAGCGCAGATCGCCGCCGAAGTCACCGAGAAGATGCTGACGAAGTTCAAGCATCCGCCCGAGATCGTCGGGCGCGTGGTGATCGGCACCGCGCATGGCGACCTGCATTCCCTTGGCAAGCGCATCGTCATGGGCTGCCTCAAGGCCATGATGGTCGACGTCATCGATCTCGGGGTGAATGTGCCCGCCGAGAAATTTGTCGATGAGGCGCTCGCTCGCGACGCCCAGGTCATCGCCGTGTCGGCCATGATGGTGCACACGGCCACGGGCGAAGGCGGCGCGCGCAAGGTACGCCAGATCCTCAAGGAGCGCGGCCTGGAAAACCGCTTCAGACTGATTGTCGGCGGCGCACCTTACCGCTTTGATGATCGCCTCTTCCTTGCCGCGGGAGCTGACGCCTGGGCTCCGGACGGCGTCAGCGCAAGCCGGGTGATCGTAGACCTGATCAAGGAGGTGAAAGCATCATGACCCCTCTCGAAATTCTTGTCGCTGCGATCAATGGCACTCCGGCGCCGCGCATTCCAATTTTTTGTAACCTGCTGGATCAGGGCGCGCGCGAGTTAGGCATGGAACATCGCGAGTATTTCTCGAACGGCGAGCACGTCGCTACCGCTCAGTTGCGGATGCGCCAGCGCTATGGCTACGACAATGTCTGGAGCCTGTTCTATGTCGGCAAGGAAGCGGAACTGCTCGGCTGCAAGGAGATTCTGTTTGCCGAGAATGGCCCGCCCAACGTCGCCGATTTCGTCATCAAGAGCTATGACGACGTTGCCAAACTTGAGGTGCCGGACGACCTTACCAGCCACCCGGCCTGGACCGAGACTGCAAAATGCCTCGCTGTCCTCAAACAGGAAGTCGGTCCGACCCACCCAATCTGCGCCTATCTCACCGCATCGACCGCGATGCCCGCGCTGCTGATGGGCCTGGACAAGTGGATGGAACTGCTGCTCATCGGCCCGGCCGATGTGCGCGATGAACTGCTGCGAAAATGCTCCGACTTCTTCCACAAGGAAGCTGCGGCCTATCGCGCCGCGGGCGCCAACGTGCTGGTCTACTCGACGCCCTTCGGTTCGACGTCTTTCGTCGGCATGAAGCGCTTCAAGGAATTCTCCCTGCCCTGGATGAAGCGCGATATCGCCCCCGGCGGGATCGGCGGCATCGTCTATTACTGCGGCATGGCGCCTTTCAACAACGTCATCGAACAGGTCATGGCTGAATTGAAGATCGGCGTCCATTACATCAGTCCTCTGGCAGACCTGGCAGAAGCCAAGACGATCATCGGCAATAAAGGGCTCACCTGCGGGGTCATCGACGATATCAAGATGATCCACTGGACAGCGGAGCAAACTCGCGCGGAGGTCAAGCGCATGTGCGAGATCGGCATGGCCGGCCAGCACTTCCTGATCGGCACCGGCGTCATGCCGCTTGACGTTCCCGAAGCCAACATCCAGGCCATGCTCGCGGCAGCCTTCGAATACGGGAGTTATCAATGAAAACCTCCATGCCACCAGCCGTTGCCGCGTCCGCTTCCGGCAAGCCGCTGGTGATGGTCGGCTGCGGCATCCTGCACAAGGAAGTCGACTACCTGATCGAGAAGAACGGCTGGAACGTCGAAACACAGTTTCTCGACTCGGCACTGCACAATTATCTGGGCAAGCTATCCACACAATTGAACGCCGCGCTCACGGCCGACGAGCAGCAGGGGCGTGAAACGGTGGTTTTCTATGGCTGCTGCCATCCACAGATGGATGGCATTCTCGAGCAACACCACACCGTGCGCACGCAAGGCCAGAACTGCGTGGCGATGCTGATCGGCTACGAAACCTTCATGCGGGAACTTGAAAAAGGCGCCTACTTCCTGCTCGAAGACTGGGCATTGACCTGGGAGCCGATGATTACC
>CAISUK010000384.1 GCA_903888645.1 uncultured Pseudomonadota bacterium
CCCCGGCTTTCGCCGGGGTGACGAGCAAAGGAAGTCCCTGATGGACGACCGACTCCGTGAACGTCATTCCGGGGTGACGACCAAAGGAAGTCCCTGTGGGACGAGCGCGACAATCAAGTTGAAATGAGTATTTCACAGCCACTCTCTTGTCGCCGGCCCGGTCATTGCCGGCCGTAGCTTTCCAGAAGCTTGATGTCGAGTGCGCGGACGTCGTTCCACTCCTCGTCCTGGGCGGCGGCGATGCCCTTGAAGGCCAGCTACGCGAGCAGGTGCCGGCCGGCTTCGTCGTCGCCAAGGGATCTCATGGCGGCCAGAACCCTGGCCAGGATTTCCGGCGGCACCCGCGGATGCGCGGCAAAGGCGTGCGGCGTATAGGCCGGTGTTTCGGCAAGTACCCGCAATGCATCGCGTACTTCCGCCGGGGTGGCCTCGAAGGTGCGCTGGATACCGCCGCCGGCTTCCTGCAGGCCGGAGGCTACGGCGCGATAGACGGAATCGTGGGAGGCGACGAACTTGGCGTCGATGGGTATCTTCAACCGGCCGAATTCGGCCTGTGGCAGGATGCTCGCGGCAAACGCCGCCGGCGCCGGGAACACCACGGTCTTGCCAGCCCGGTCGGCCGGCTTCCGATAGGGGCTGGTCTTTTTCACTACCAGAATGCCCTTGATCTTGCGATCCTGTTCCTTGTCAAAGGCCCGATAGCCGGCTGCACCGTGGAACACCACGTAATGATATGGATTCATGTAGGCCAGGTCGTAATCACCCTTGCCGAGACGCTCTTCGAATGCGGGAATATTGGGCGCGGTACGAAACACCAGGGCGATGCCTGAACGCCGGCTGATCTCCGCCAGCAGCGGTCCCCAATCTTCCGCCAGCCGGCTGGCGGTTTGTTGCGGCACGATGCCAATCTCCAGCGGCTTCGGCGCGGACTGCTGGGCGATGGCGGGAAGCCCGACACAGAGCCAGGCAAGCAACGTGGTACGCAGCACGTTACGCAAGTGCGGAACCAGCCCAATGCAAGAACTCATGTCTTCTTCCTCACGCACGGTAGCCAGACGGCGGTTTTCAGGTGTCATTGCAACCTTTACTCGTTTTCCCTACTTGCCAATAATTTTTTCATAGATTATCATTTTTTGCAATTTATTTTCAATGAAGATGATCTCAATGACGTTGCCCGCCATTAGCCACGGAATAACGACGCAAGTCCCGCGAGGGAACCGGGCGTCGATCCGTGAAACCGACATACTGAGCTGGCCATGAAAACGACCGATTCAACGCTCATCGAACCGGCGGTCACGCACCGCGGTGACCCCGTGTTCAAGTTCGCGGCGATCTTCGCTGCCCTGGCAACGCTGATGCTGGTGCTGGTCGGCTACGGCCAATACCTGTCATTTCAGGCGGCGCAGGAATCGGCCAAGGCCACCACCAAAAACATGAGCCTGCTGTTCGAATCCCGGATCAACAGCCAATTAGAGATAGTCGATCACACGCTTCGCGAAATCACCGGCGGACTGTCGGCCGATGCCATGCTCGCGGCGAACGCCAAAGGGTATCGGGACGAGATTCAGCACCATCTCAAGATGCACGTCGCTGCCATCGGCACAGGCGCTGCGTTGAGGATATTCGATGCACACGGGGATTGCCTTTACACCAGCGTCGACGGCGAAAACATCGCCGACCCCGCTTTCAATATCGCCGATCGAGCGCATTTTCTGAAGGCTGGGACAGCCCCGGCGGGGGTCTCGTTCTTCTCGGAGGTTTTGCTCAGCCGCTTCACTCAGCGCGCCTCCATCCTGGTGGTCAATCCGCTGCGGGACAAGAATGGCGGTTTCCTTGGGGTCGGCATCGCCATGATCGACCTGAGTGCACTCCAGGCGGAGCTCGCCGACCTCGATCTGGGCGCCGGCGGGGTAGTCGCCCTGCGTCGTATCGACAATGGCGCACTGGTGGTGCGTTACCCGGGCCGGATCGAGGTGGACAACAAGCCGGCGCCCGATATCCCGGTCAGGCAGGCCATCATGAAGGGCGACAAGGCGGGGGCGATCCAGATCGTCTCCCCGGTCGATGGCATCAAGCGCATTTACGGCTATCGCACGGTGGGCAGGTTCCCTTTCTTCGTTGCGATGGCCATCGCCGATGACGATTACCTGGCGAACTGGAGACATGACGCAGCGATACTCGCCGCCGCATCGCTGGCGTTTCTGGTACTGGCGGGCATACTCTTTCGTCGCCTCGCCGCCGCCGAATCGAAGTTGATAAGGAACGCGGCAAGTGATCAACGGCGCGAGGCGCAACTGCATGGCATCGTCACGGCCATGGCCGAAGGCCTCATCGTTCAGGACAGCAACGGCGTCGTCACGAACGTCAACAAGGCCGCCGCAGCCATTCTGGGCGTGACGCCGAGCCAGTTTGCCGAGAGAACGTCGCTCGATGCGCTGCTCGATGCAATTGGTCCGGATGGCCAACCGTATCCGGGCATCCACTATCCGGCCGCGCAGACTCTGCTGACAGGTCAAGCCCAGCAGAAGCAGCTCATCGGTATCAAATCGCCGACCCGCGGCCTGCGCTGGATCAGCGTCAATTCGCAGCCGATCGTCGACGCCGGTGAGGCCTTGCCGAATGCCGTCGTCACCACTTTCGTCGACGTCACCGAGCCCAGGCAACTCGATGCGGAACTTGCCCGGTACCGCCAGCACCTCGAACGCATGATCGACGAACGCTCGGCCGCCCTGTCCATCGCGAAGGAAGTCGCCGAGGCGGCGGACCGCGCCAAGACGGCATTTCTCGCCAACATGAGCCACGAATTGCGGACGCCGCTGAATGGTGTCCTGGGTGTCTCGCAACTCCTCGAAACGACTACGCTCGACGCCGAGCAGGCAGAGTATGTGGGGCTGATCCAGGAAAGCGGCGTTCGTCTCAACGCCATCATCACGGACATTCTCGACGTCACCAGATTGCATGCCGACCGACTCAGCCTCGAATCGGTCCACTTCCAGCCGCACATCGTGCTCGAGCGCATTACCAGCCTGGTCAGGCCCAGTGCCGAAGCGAAGGGACTGCAACTGTCGCTGGAATTGCCGGATGGGTGCTGCCACGCCACACTCAAGGGCGACCCAGTCAGACTGGGCCAGATTCTCCTCAGCCTGGTCGGCAACGCCATCAAGTTCACGGCGGCAGGTTCGGTCATGGTCCGGGCACAGATTGTCGAGGACAATCCCGGCGACGTGCTGATCCTGTTCGAGATTATCGACACTGGCATCGGTGTATCGCCCGAGCATCAGCGCAGAATCTTCACGGTTTTCGAACAAGGCGACCCATCCATTACCCGAGCCCACGGCGGTGCCGGCCTCGGCCTGGCGGTCAGCAAGCGCCTGGTTGAGCTGATGGGTGGCGAAATTGGTGTCAACAGTGCGCTCGGGGCGGGCAGCACCTTCTGGTTTACGGTTCGCCTGGCCAGGATCGACCTGCATAATGGTGCAGCCCTGACGCGCCATGCCCAGACAAGCGATCCCGCCGTTGTGGGGGGCAGCCGCCGATGAAATTTGCATCTCGATTGCATAGCCATGTATATTCCATTGGGGAAGCTACGCTCTTGCCGTGGCGACCAGAAAAATGCATTCCACATTCGCAATGGCGTCCGGGGATGAAGACGGCATGGCAGCGATAGCCTCGCCGGCGGATCCGGTCACCCTTGACGGAGCGCTTTGGCAGCGCTCCTGGTTCCTGCCCGTGCTGGTTCTGCTCGTTTCGCTGGCGGTGACAGGCGCCGTCGGCTGGCGGTCAATGTCTTCCATCGAGCATGAATTGCAGTCAGACCTTGATCGGGAAACAGTCAATCTCACCGCCGTCATCGAAAACCGACTTGCCGAGCAGGCCTTGATCCTGCGGGGTCTGAAGGGGCTGTACGCGGGTTCCGAGCGGGTCACGAGAAGTCAATTCCGCGCCTATTTCGAGTCCTTGCCACTTGGCGATCATTATTTTGGTGCGATTGCGATTGCCTATCATGAGCTGGTCCGGGCGAAGGGCGTGGGCAGCCATGTCGCCGCCATGCGCAAGGAGGGTTTCCCGGATTACCGCATCAGCCCAGCCGGGGAGCGCGACCTGGTGGCACCGATGGTTTATATCGAACCTTTATCCGACGCCAACCGAAAAGCTCTCGGCTTTGACCCCCTCACGGTGGCTGCCGAACGCGTCGCCATCGAACGGGCGCGCGATTCCGGGAATGTTGAAATCTCCGCGAAACTGATCCTGGCGCAGGATGCCGGCAGCAACGTTCCCGGCTTCGTCATGTATTTGCCACTCTACCGAAAAGGTTTGCCACTCTCGGACGAAGCGGATCGGCGGAAAAACTTTGTCGGCTGGATCGATGTGCCGTTGAGGGTTGGCCCGCTGCTGGCGCATATCATGTCCGAGACATCCAAGCAGCTCGATGTCGAACTGTTCGACGGTGCTGCCATGTCGCCGGATAGCCTGTTGTTCGCTTCTGACGAGCATTCCCGGCGGTCGCCTGGCGACCTTGCAGCGGCCCCAAAAGCAGTCGGCCAAGCCGTGTTCGGCGGTCGCACGTGGACGCTCGTGGTGCGCGACTCGCCTGGTTCCGCAATTAACGGATCGGGCATGGAGCCCGGCCTTGTAGCGAGCATCGGGGTACTCTTGAGCCTACTGCTCAGTACCGCGCTCTTCCTGGGAATCGAGGCTTCTCGACGCCGCGCCGAGGCAGTCAGGCAAGCCTTGGCCGCTGCCGATGCGGAACGGCTTGAGATCGAGCGGCAGCAACATGAGTTTGAGCTGAAGGACAGCGCCTATGCTGCCCGGTTGGCTGCCGACAATGCGCTGGCGGCACTCGACAAATTGAAATTGTACAAGTTTGCCCTGGATCAGCACGCCATCGTCTCCACCACCAATGCGCGGGGCAAGATCACTTTCGTCAATGACCGGTTCTGCAAAATCAGCGGCTACTCCCGCGAGGAGTTGGTCGGCCGTTATCACGATCTGCTCAACTCAGACGCGCATCCCCCGGCTTTCTACGAATCGATCGTCGCAACCATTTCCAGGGGATACGTCTGGAATGGCGAGATGTGTTGCCGGGCGAAGGACGGCCGCCTCTACTGGACGGACTCCACGGTAGTGCCCTTCCTTGGCAACGATGGCAGGCCAGCACAGTACATCGCCATGCGCACCGACATCACCGAGCGAAAGGCCGTCGAACTGGAGCTGCAGCGCCATCGCGACCATCTCGAAGAGCTGGTGGAGGAAAAGACCGGCCATTTGCGCGAAGCCATCGAATCCCTGCGCGCCGTTCAGGAACAGATGAAGTCGATGACCGATGCGGTTCCAGGCGTGGTCTACCAGTTTCTGCGAACGCCTGCGGGAGCGTGGAAGTTCATCTATCTCAGCAGGGGCATTGAAGACCTCTTTGAAGTGTTGCCCGAGGCTGCCTACCAGAACCCCGATGTCATGACAGATTGCATCCTGCCTGAGGATCGCGATTCGCATCGAGCGTCGGTGCGCCATTCGTTGGCGACGCTTGAGGACTGGGAACATGAACACCGGATTCGGACACCCGGCGGCACCCTCAAGTGGATCCGCGGCAAGGCCGCCATCCACGCGCTGGGCGATGGCAGCGCTCTGTGGAGCGGCATCCTGACGGACATCACTGCGCGCAAGCAGCAGGACGAGTACGAAAAATTCCGCAGTCTGGTGCTGGAGCTGATGACTCGCGAAGAGCGGCTTCCCAGCCTGCTGGAGGCGATTGCGGAAGGTGTCGAGGAGATTCATCCGGGAATGCTCTGCAGCATTCTGCTGGCGGACAGCGACGGCACGCATCTCAAGCTGGGTGCCGCCCCCAGCCTGCCCGATTTCTACAACGCGGCGATCGAAGGCGTTGAAATCGGCCCGGGTGTCGGGTCATGCGGCTCGGCGGCCTTTGGTGGCCTGCGTGTCATCGTCGAAGACTTGCAGGCGCATCCCGATTGGGCGCCCTTCAGGGAGATTGCCGGCCGCGCCGGTTTGGCGGCGTGCTGGTCAGAGCCGATCTTCTCCTCCACCGGCAAAGTGCTCGGCACCTTTGCCATCTATTATCGTGAGCGCAAGGCGCCGACTGAAACCGAGCTTGCCCTGCTCGAAAAGACCGCTGCCCTGGTCAGCCTCGCCATCGAGCATAACAGGGCCACGGAAGCCGCCCAGGCCGCCAATCGTGCCAAGTCGGAATTTCTTGCCAACATGAGCCACGAAATCCGCACGCCGATGAACGGGGTGATCGGCATGCTCGACATCTTGCAGCAGTCCGAACTCGATGACGATCAGCAGCGCATGCTCGGCACGATTCATCAGTCATCGCTGGCGCTGCTGGAAATACTCAATGACATTCTCGACTATTCCAAGATCGAGGCCGGCAAGCTGCGCGTGGAAAGCGTTCCCGTCCATTTGCGCGAAATCGCCGAGGGGGTCGTGGAACTGATAATCCCGGCGGCCAGCGCGAAGTCGATCGACCTTGACGTATTCATCGATCCCGAACTGCCGCACTGGATTTTCTCGGACCCGTTGCGGCTGCGCCAAGCACTGCTCAACCTGCTGGGCAACGCCATCAAATTTACTTCAAGCCGGGATGGGCGACGCGGCCGGGCGTCGTTGTACGCCGAGCCGTGCGGATTTGCCAATGGCGGCGCCGGATTGCGCCTGCGCGTCGTCGACAATGGCATCGGCATGACGCCGGAAGCGGCCGCCAAGCTGTTCCAGCCCTTTACCCAGGGCGACGTCAGTACCTCGCGAAGATTCGGCGGTACCGGCCTCGGCTTGAGCATCAGCCGGCGATTGGTGGAACTGATGGGCGGTCGCATAACGGTGCGCAGCACGCTGGGCGAAGGCGCTGAATTCATGATCGAGTTGCCGTTGCGGGAAGCCGAGGCAGACCGGCCGCCGCTGGCCGAGGCCAGTCTTGAGGGAGTGCGCGTGGTGGCGGTCGTCCGTGATGCGCTTTTGGCACAGACCGTCAGCGCCTGCTGCACAGCCGCCGGCGCCGAGGTCAGCCTGGCAACCGGGCTGGCCGACGCTCGAACCCAAATCATTCAATCGAAATTGGCACC
>CAISUK010000385.1 GCA_903888645.1 uncultured Pseudomonadota bacterium
ACAAGGAATTGGATCATATGGCGGGAAACAAGGAACTGGATTTTTGGATGCAGTCGATTTCCAGCACCTTTGCCTTTATCGCCGATTCTGTCATGGGGGCCGCCGCCGCGTTCAGGCTGTGGGGGGTGACGTATGCGGAAGTGATGGCAAAGATGGCCATGTCCGTCGCACACCCGATTGACTATTTCTTCGGCGGAATGAAAGAGGCGATCACGACGGCTGCCGATGCCGACCGTGACGCCATCATGAATTCGACGCACATGTTCCGCGATGCGCTCGATCTGCGTCGGACCACGCTCGCCGAAAAAGCCGCCACCGAACTGGCGGAGCATAAAAAGAGCAACGAGCAATTCATGGGGTCGGTCAATTACTACGCCGCCTTGCGCGAGAAGGGCTTGATGTCGGAAGCCGACTATATCAAGACCGTCAGCGCCATGCTCAAGCAGACCTACAACCCCGATCCGAATTACCGCAGCAGTGGCGGCACAACAACAGCCACGAAGGGCGCCAGGGACGATCCGCGCGCCGGGATTCTTGCCGAGCATTTGCAGGCGATCAGCGAAGCCGCCGCCGCAGAGAAGAACAAGTACGACGATTGGGCAAAAGTCATCGACGAGCTTCACCGCGAAGGCTTGACCTCGGACGCGGCTTACTACGCTGCCCAACAGGCACTGCTGCAAATCCAGAATAACGTCAAGCAGCAGGAGTTCGATCAGCAGATCGATCAGCTGGCCGACTTCAATAGCGAAACCTTGAAAGAGGAAGTCGAACACCAGAAGGCTATCGACAAACGCTATTCGCAGAAACTGGAATCGCAACGCGCCTATGAGGCCGCCAGCGCTTTGCTGACGATGAAAAGCGAGTACGACAGCAAGACCAAGAATGCCAGGCAAGCCGAGGTGTGGGCGGGTCCGGCGGCGGCGCAGCAAACCACCTATGACGCGGTGAATCGCAAGGCGACGGAAAGTATGTCAGGCGTTTCCGGTCCCGACCGGCAATTGGCCGACTCGCTCTATGCCGCCGACGTGACGGCACAGAAAGCCGCCAAGGAATTGCGCGACCTCATCAAAGCCAACCAGGGCAATACGGTTGAAACGGATCGCTACGCGGCGGCGCTGGCCAACGTCAATAGCCAACTCGCCACGCAAAAGCAGCAAATCGAGGACGATTGGAATGCCCAACAGAAATTGAATGCTTCGTGGGAATACGGCGCGACCAATGCCCTCAATAAATACCTGGAAGCGACCAAGAACGTCGCCGCGCAAACCGAACAATTGATGACCAATGCGTTCAAGGGCATGGAAGATGCGCTGGTCCAATTCGTCAAGACCGGCAAACTCGATTTTTCGTCGCTGGTCGATACCATCCTGACCGAGATGATCCGCATTGAAGTGCGACAGGGGATGGCCAGTGCAGCGGGCGGTGGCGGATTGTTGGGTAGTCTGTTTTCGTGGTTAGGTATTGGTGGTTCCAGTTCCCTGCCGGCGGGTTCTGGTATCGCCGGACCGGGACAGGAGTACGCGGCAGCGGGCGGCGTTTATCAGTCAGCTTCCCTGCATGCCTATGCAAACACCGTACAGACCACGCCGCAACCGTTTACCTACGCCTCGGGTGGAGTCTTTGCCGAAGCTGGCCCCGAAGCCGTGATGCCGCTCACCCGTAATTCGGCCGGCAAACTCGGCGTCGCCGCCTCCGGTGGTGGGGTGGTCATCAACATCACCGAATCGCCCGGTAATGGTGGACAGGTCACGCAAAGCCAATCGGGCGGCGTCAATGTCATTGACATTATCGTGGAACGGGTCAAAGGTGCGGTCGGGGCCGACATCGGTAACGGCGGCAATTTGGCCAACCTGATCCAACGTCGCTATGGACTGTCCCCGGCGATGGGCGCGGTGCGCTAATCATGACCATTCTTTTTCCATCGACATTGCCTCATGCGGAAATCAGCGGTTATCAGTTTGCGCCGGATAGCACCACCATTTCGACCGACATGGATAGTGGCCCGCCTCGGGTGCGGCGGCGCTATACCAAGGCCAATACGCACTACCAATCAAGCTGGACGTTCACGCAGCAACAACTGGCCACCTTTGAAGCCTGGTTCGTCCTCAACGCCAATTCCGGCGCGGCGTGGTTTTCCATGCCGGCCTTTAACGGTAAGGGCATGACCACCGTAACCGCACGCATTTCGTCAGGAACCTACACCGCCAAATTGATTAACTACAAGACCTGGCAAGTCACGGCGGCGCTGGAAGTCAGCGACCGGCCATTACTCACGCTTGCCGAACTGACGCCGTACCTCTGAATCATGCCCGATCCGACCCTCACCGCGGCCTTGAAGGAAGCCTACGCCGCCGCCCCGGCAGACATAGTGATTCTGCATACGCTGGAACTGAATCACGCCAGCTTCAGCCAACCGTTGCGTGTGGTGCGCGATTACGCCACCGTCAGTGTGAAACTGGAAGCGACAGCACCGCATGATCCGAATGGATGGGCAACCTTCGCTCCCTATCCATTCGATTTCAAATTGCCGCCTGCAGGCAACCAAGGCGTGCCGGAGTTGGAGCTCACCATCGATAACGTCGGTGCCGACCTCATCGCGGCGTTTGATGGCGCGGCGAACAGCACCACGCCCGTCACCATGATCTATCGCCCTTACCTCACGTCCGACCTGTCTTTGCCGACCATGAATCCGCCCCTGCAAATGGTTCTGCGCAGCATCTCGGCGGATATGTTTCGCATTACGGCCAAGGCCGGTTTCGGCGATCTGGGCAATCGGCGCTTTCCGTCCCTGCTCTATACCACGCAAGTCTATCCCGGTCTGGCGCCATGAGCGAACCGCATTGGGCGATGGACTATCTCGGCAAACCCTGGGTCAATGGTGCCACCGGGCCGGATGCCTATGACTGCTACGGTCTGGTCGTGGCAGCCTATCGCGACATGTTGGGTGAAACCCTGCCGATCTTTTCTGTTGCGGCGTCCGAACCACTGCGACTACGCCGACTCATGGCGGACAACGTCGAGCCCGATAGCCCTTTCGGCTGGTATCGGGAAGTCGTGCCGAGTGAACTGGATGCAGTCCTGTTGAGTCATGGCGAGCGCCCACACCATGTCGGGCTATGGACCAATGCCGATGGCGGGCGGGTTGTGCATTCGCTGGAAGGGGTTGGCGTCGTCGCCGAATCGCTGGCAACGCTCAATCTTGGCGCATGGAAAGTTCTGGGTTATTTCAGCCGCCGGGTATCCCCATGAAAGCCATTTGCGTCACCATCAACGATCCGTTCTGCTCACTACGTCGGCGTGACGTAAGGCAACTCCAACAGCGCCAGCGCATCCGTGCCCTAGCGCCGAAGACCACTCAGCCGCACGTATGTTTTCTGAACGGCAGGCCCCTCCTGCGCGCCGGCTGGTCGCGGCGCCTGCATGATGGCGACACCCTGGCATTCGTGGTGTTGCCACAAGGCGGTGGCGGCAAGTCAAACCCGTTGGCCATGATCGCCACGATTGCGTTGATGGTCTATGCCGGGCCACTAGCAGCGTCATTAGGCGAATCGATGGGCGTTTCGTCGGCCATTGGGATGGGCATGATCCGCGCCGGCGTCATGATGGTCGGCAGCATGCTCATCAATGCCTTGCTACCGCCGCCCAGACCGAGCTTGGCCTCGTCAAACAATGCCATGGCGGCAGCCAGCCCGACCTACAACCTCAGTGCACAGGGTAACCAAGCCCGATTGGGTGCGCCCATTCCCGTGTTGTACGGACTGCACAAGGTGTTCCCCGACTTCGCCGCGCAGCCCTATGGGGAGTTTGGCGGCAACGAGCAGTATCTCTACGAACTGTTCGTCGTGACGCAGGGCAAGGCCGTCATCAATTCGATTTCCATCGCCGACGCCAGCATCGAGGCCACGCCCAACAACGACGGCGCGATCCACACTGCCACCGGCAGTTTTACCGGCATCGACTATCAGATCATTCAGCCCGGCGGTACGGTCTCCCTGTTCCCGTCACGCGTCATTACGTCAGCCAGTGTCGTCGGCCAGGAAGCCGTGTGCCTCACCGCGACTTATAGCCAGGTGGGGACGGTGGTCACTGTCACGCTACCGAATCACGGCCTGTCCACGGGGAAACTGGTCAACCTGACAGCCACACACCTGAGCGGCATCTATACGGTCACGGGTTCGGCGACGTGGGACACATTTACGGTCACCTCGACGAGTGGCAGTTACAGCGGCAGCGTTGTCGTCGCCGAACTACTCGGGCCCTTCCCTGCCAACCCGGCCGGCACCACTATCAACCTGATTGCCATCGATGTCGTGTTCCCGCGCGGCCTCTTCCATGCGCAGGACAACGGTGATTTCACCACCAAGACGGTGTCCTGGAAAGTCGAAGCGGCACCCCTGAGCGATACGGATGTCGTCGGCACATTCTTCACGCTCGCCACCGAGAGTTTCACCGACGCCAACGCCACGCCGCAACGCCGCTCGTATTACTACTACACGCCGTCATGGGGCCGCTATACCGTCCGCCTGACGCGCACCAATGCCAAGGACGTGACAACGCGCGACGCGCACGAGATGGATTGGGTTGGGATGCGCGGCTATGTGCCGGGCACCCAAGACTACGGCAACGTCACCTTGCTGGCGCTGAAGATGAAAGCCTCCAGTCAATTGTCGGCGGCGGCTACTGCAAAAATCAGCGTCGTCGCCCAACGCCACTTGCCAGTGTGGGATGGTTCAACCTGGACAACGCAGGCGACCCGCTCGATTGCCTGGGCCTTTGCCGACGCAGCATTGAATACCGTGTATGGCGCAGGTCTTCCGGAAATCCGCCTCGACCTGGCTGGATTGCTTGCACAGGAAAATACTTCCGTCACGGGTTGGTCCGCGCGCGGCGATACTTACGACGGGGTATTCGACTCGCTGGGCACGTGCTGGGAAGCACTCACGCAGGTGGCCCGCGCCGGCCGTGCCATGCCAGTTTATCAGGGTGGCATCCTTTATGCCATTCGGGATTCCGCGCAGACCTTGCCGGTGGCGATGTTCTCGCCGCGCAACATCGTCAAGGGGTCCTTCAAACTCGATTATGTATTGGTGAATGAAGCCACTACGGACTCGGTCGAGGTCACGTATTTTGACGAAACGGCATGGGCCTGGAAGCCAGTGCTGGCGACCTTGCCCGGTGATACGGCACTGCAACCGGCCAAGGTGCAGTTGCCTGGTGTGACTTCGCGCGAGCAAGCCTGGCGCGAGGGCATGTACATGGCGGCCTGCAACCGTTACCGTCGCCGCTTCGGCTCGCATCAGACGGAAATGGAAGGGTTGATTCCGCGGGTTGCCGACTTGATTGCCATCACCCACGACATGCCCGCCTGGGGCGTATCCGGCGATGTCATGGCTCACTCGGGGGTCTCGGTTGGCGACACCCTGACGCTCTCTGAACCCGTGGCGGAAAGTGGTACGCAATACATCGCCCTGTCAAAAATGGATGGCAGCGTGTCCGGCCCATGGCGAGTGACGACGGTAGCCGCGTCGGAGGTGGTGACGCTGGTCGACGCCATTACCGACATGCCCTCCTGGCCAGATCCGTATCTCCGCGAAAAGCCGCGTTACGCGCTCGGTGCCACTAGCACCACGCTCTATATCGCGGCTCGCGTGCTCACCGTCAGTCCCGCCAGCACAGAAAAAATTGACATCACCTGGGTCGTTGAAAGCGCCTCGGTGCATACCGCAGACAATACCGGCAGCGCGCCGTTCGCGCCGGACTGGCAATTGCCGGGGGTGATGGTCACGCCTATCGTGACCGGCCTCAATGTGCAAATACTGCCAGGCACGACGGATATTGTCATCGTGTCGTGGCAGCCAGCGTCCGGGGCGATTACCTACCACGTCGATCAGGTCGGTGCCGACGGCGTGAATTGGAACCGTTGCGCCGAAGTGACGGGGACATCATGGTCCGGGTTGGCGATGTATGGTGCTGCGACTCAATTCCGCGTATCTGGCGTCGGCGTCATTGTTGGCCCCTGGAGTGACACAGTGGGCATGCCCGCAGCGATTGGCATCATCCCCGCGCAGGCGGGCGCGCTGACCAACATCTTTCTCTCCCCGGGGCAAGGCGGATTCTTCTTTTCTTGCGACACGCCAACCGACCCGAATTATGCCGGCCTCGAAATCCACGTCAGTACGACAACGGGATTCACACCGAACACTACGACCCTGGCATTCGCCGGCCCGCAGACGCAAGTCGCCATCACCAGGATGCCCGACGCCTCGGCGATCAATCCAGGCGTGACCCTCTACGTCCGCGCTGGTGCCTATAACAGCGCAACGCGGACGGGGATGATTTACAGCGCTCAGCAGGCGATAACGCCAGCCATGTGGCAACTCATCGCCCTGTCCACGACGGCACAGGTGTTCTCTTACGACGCGTCCGGGACCGCCACGCCGGCCTCGCAAACAATCACGATTACCGCCTTGCTGCAAAACCTCACCGGGACTGCCACGTTTGTGGCGACGCTGTACAGTGCGGCGGGCGCCAGCCTGGGCACGGTCACGCTCGGCGGCAGCGGCAATACGCGTACCCTGACCAATGCGCAATTCGCCGCCGCTGCCTATTGCACGATTGTCGCCAGCTACTCCACTTTCAGCGCAACAGCGACCATCAATCGACTGCAAGCCGGTGCCGCAGGGACCAATGGCACACGGACGGCGGTACTCGACCTGTACCAGTGGGCGGTCTCTGCACCCGGCACATTCCCTTCGGGCTCCTCCACTTATACGTGGAGCACCGGGCAATTTACCGCACCGACGCTCAATGGCTGGAGTGCCGTGCCGGGCGTTCCGGTGCTCGGTCAAACCTTGTGGATCGCCCGGCAACTCTATGCAGATACCGGCACCAGCACGACATCGACGGTCAATTGGGCCGTGGCGGGCGCCATTGCCTTGTCGGCTGCAGGCGCGAACGGGCAACGGGTCGGCTTCCTCGAAGTGTATCAATGGGGTGCTACCGCGCCAGCGCTGCCGACGGGCACGTCGACCTACACCTGGGCAACCGGCGTCTTTACAGCGCCATCCACGCCGAATGGTTGGTCGCTCACACCGCCAGGGGCGGTTGCCGGACAAACGCTGTGGGGCACCAGCGTCCGGGTTTCCGATACGCTGACGACAGCGTCATCGACGGTAACCTGGACAGGGGGATCGGCCTATGCCGTCGGATCAGCCGGCACCAACGGCGTAACCGGCGCGAACGGCCAGGCATCGCGTGTGGCATTTGTCGTTACCACGCTCGCGACCGTCCCCGCCGTGACATCCGGCACGGGCGACGTGGTGCCAAGCAACTCGCCGACCGGCGTGGTATCGGGAAAGGGCTGGAGTTTTACTGCATATTCGACGCTGGCAGCCGGCGAGTACATGTATCAGGTCAACGGCCTTTACACAACGGGTGGTAATACCGTTTGGGGTAACCCCTACCTGAGCAACCTCAAGGTCGGATCCTTGTCGGCGCTCAGTGCCAACATCGGCACGGTCACAGCGGGCCGTATTCAAAATGCTGGCAATACCAACTATTTCAGCTTTGACGCAACAGGAGCGACGGTAGCATTAGCGCTCGGCACTGGCTTGTCGATTACCGGCGCGGGTGCAGCAACATTTTCCGGAGCGGCGACGATCAACTCCGGGTCCATCAAGATCGGCACAGGGCACACCGTTGGCGGCGCCGCATTCGAAGTGAGTACGACCGGAGTCGTGTACACCGATGGGATATTCGGCGGCACGGGGTATTACTCGAATTATCGGGCGGGGAGCACAATCCCTGCGCTTAGTGCTTACACGGAGAGCACCACTAATACCGCCTGCTCGATCGAAGCGACGGTTATTGCGACGAATACGCAAACATCGGCACATGCCATTAAAGGCACCAATTTACGAACGGTGTCATCCGGGTTAGTCGGACCAGCTCGTATTGACTGCGACTTCTATGCCGCTGCGCGCGGCGCCTACTTGCCTTTCACTGGCTCCCACGATGCACTGATAGCAATTGGTATTCCGACAACGGTCGGGGATATTTACGTCGATGCGGAAATCGTCCAGCGAAAAGATGTCTCCAACACGCTGGCCCGCATCGAACAATCGAGTATCGCTAATCAATCCGGGGTCATTGGTATTGCGACCATGGAACCTGTGCCGCTCGATAGCTTCCCGGTTTGTGCTTATGTGGATCACATAGACGCCGCTGGCCCCATCATGAATCCCGCTTATGCCACCGACTGCACGCTCTACAACCTTGTCTCGGTCAACGCCCTGGGCGAAGGGCAGATCAATGTGTGCGGAAGGGGCGGCGACATTGCCCGCGGCGATCTGCTCGTCACGTCATCGATGGCTGGCAAGGGCATGAAGCAGGCCGACAACCTAATACGCTCGCATACCGTGGCCAAGTCCCGCGAGAACGTGACCTTTGCCACGGCGGATGAAGTGAAGATGATCGCTTGCATTTATCTATGTGGTTAATCAAGGAGTCCATCATGACCCAACACCTGCCCAACCTTGTCGCATCCATTCCCAACGACAAGGACTATCCCTACGTTCCGATTCGGACACCGTTCGCGCCATCGGTCGACCTGAAACCGGATGTGTTTGAAATTGAGGACCAAGGCGCCATTGGTTCTTGTACCGCCAATGCGACAACCTCGGCACTGGAACATATGCTCAAGTGGGCATTACGTCCGTTGTCGCTGTCGAGACTCTTCAATTACTACCAGTCACGGATCGTTATCGAGGGATATACCGGAGAAGGGGCAAACCTCAGGGATGCAGTCCGGGCTGCTTACCACTACGGTGCGCCGGCGGAAGCGACTTGGCCGTACATCGTTTCCCAAGAGAATATTGCGCCGTCGACAACGGCCTATGCGGAAGGGCTGACAAGGAAAGTAACGCGTTACGAGCGTATTGCAATGGGCATGTACGACGACCGGGTGACGCCGATCAAGAGTGCGCTTAACGAGGGCTTGCCGGTCATCTTCGCCATTACGCTGTGTCAAGACTTCTACAACTTAAAGGGTCAGAAAAATTGGAAGACCCAGACCTATAACGACAATTACAGCCAGTCGAATCAGATCATCGGCAATCACGCGATGTTGATCGTTGGCTATGACGATTCCGTTGGCAAATTCTTGATTGAGAATTCATGGGGGCCAGGCTTCGGCGACGGTGGATTCATCGGCCTGACCTATACGCAAATTCAGGATTGTGCATTTGACGCGTGGGTGATTCGCGGATTCAACGGAATCGAAAACTATCAAGGTCCGCAGCCTCCTGCACCGCCGCTGGTCGTCAAGGTAACACCTGATCCGCTGATAAACGTGGTCCCGGCAGGGCAAACCAAGTCCAATCTCATTGCCACGCTGACTATCTCCGGTGGCGTAGCCCCTTGGACCGTCACGATGAACGGCTGGAACTATCCGCAATCGGCGAATGCCCCTGCGTTTCAAAACTCATCCGTCCACATTTTTACGACAGATACGCAATTCACAGAATCTGTGCCGATTACCGTCACGGACCTGGCCGGGACAGCCGTATCGCTGACGCTCAATTACCAGCACATTCTCACGACGCCGACGATTGTCACGACGCCAGAGCAGGACACAACGCAGTCGCTCTATCTCGCCTATCTGGGCCGTCCAGCTGATCGCGGTGGTATGGATTTCTGGTCGTCGATTCTGAAGCAACAAGGCGTGCCGATTGTGCTGAAGGGCATAACCAACAGTCCAGAGTACATGTCTCGCTATCAGTCGGTTTCTCAAGCAGATATCGATGCCGCGAATAAGGTGACATTCGCGTGATGAAAAAGAAACCGCCGTGCGGATTAGAGATTTCTGCGCCGAATCTACAGCCAGTCTCATGCCCAGCCTGCGGCTTCGTCATCGGCAAGGGCGGCTATCAAATCCTCACCGACCCCGATTCACAAGCGGCATTGACCGGCGCATTCGCCTCGATGCAGGCGGGATTACTGACGCGCATCGACTGGAAAGCAACGAATGGATGGGTGACGCTGGACTTGACTACCGTGACGCTATTGGCGCGCGGCGTCGCCATGTTTGTGCAATCCTGTTTTACCCGCGAAAAAACCCTCGCTGCGCTGATTGATGCGGCAGTCGACGCTACCGCGTTGGAACCCATTGACATCACCGCTGGCTGGCCATCATGACACCGCCAGACTTGCGCCGCGTCATCGATCCGAAAACCCTGTTTTCATCGTTGCTGGCGGCTGGCATTGTGGCCGGCTTTTCCATGTACACGGTGGTCAAGGTACTTGAGTCGGAAATGGCCACACTGCGGCAAACCATTGCCGAAGCCGACTTGCGCCGCGAACGGGAATTCCAGGCGCACATCGTCGCCCAGGATGCCCGCTTGATGCACGATGAGGATGTCATTTTGCTGCACTTGCAATCAGATCGGGAAATCCACACGCGGAGAGAGGCATCGCCATGATGGATATTTACTACACGTTACTGGCGATTGCGGCCTGTCTGGTGGTGGCGCTGGCCTATATCGTGGAGCGTGAGGATAACGATTTTTCATGGTTGGACATGCTCAGGAATGAGGACGGCAAGCCGTCATTTCTCAGGTTGGGCATTCCTTTTGCCGGGGCGGTGTCAACGCTTGTGGTGCTGTATGTCGTGCGCGAACACTTTACGGATGCAGCGACCTTTTTCGTTGCTTATCTTGCCGCCTGGTCGGGCCTGCCCATTGCGGGCAAGGCGCTCGATGCCCTGGCAAATCTACGGGGAACGAAATGACATGTTCACATTCACGAATCCTTATGTACTCTTGGGCCTGGTGGTTGGTGTATTGGTCGCACTTGTTGGAAGTTTTTCAGCCGGGGTTCGTTACGAAGCCGGACAAAACGCTTTGGCAACACAAGACGCCAAGATTCAGTTCGATGCCAAACTCGCCGAAGCCAATGCCAATGCCAGAGAGTCCGAACGTCTATCAGGTATCAAAATGGCGCAGGCCGACACCCGTTATCAGGAGCAAATAAATGCGACTTCTCAAGCCTTGTCTACTGCTCTCAAGCGTACTGGCAATAGCGGCCTGTTCGTCCGTGCCAACTGTCCCACAATTGGACCAAGTGCCGTGTCCGGTGATTCCACCAGCGCCGGCATCGGTGATGGTGCCCAGGCCGTCCGACTTTCTGCTGCGGATGGAGAATTTTTTATCCGTTTCGCCAGCCAGTGCGACACCAACACCGATCAACTCCGCGCCGCCCAAGCCGTGATTACGTCGCTGACCGGCTCGCAATAGTCTCGATCATCAAGGTTGCGGCCAGGGATACCAGAGTCATTTGCTGGTGTGCCGCCTGGACAACAAGGGCATGGCCGGTTTCCGCTTGCTCCCAGGTGGAATAGCGGTCGCAACTCAGCGATTCGTCATCGATGAATGCCATGGTTTCAAATAGCATCGGCGGACCGTTGCCGTAGCGGTGATCGAGTCCCAAAAAAACCGTGGACACCCATATGTCGCCGACGCTGGTTTCACCGACACGGCGCCCATCGACTTTATCCATGAAGGTGCCCCAGGCCATGAAGTCATCACACGGCACGGGCCGGTGGCCATCGAGGATATAGTGTCTGCCCATCAACCCACCATGATTGACGGCGGTCGCGGCAAGCCAATGCCGACGGGGCGCCATAGGTGCAGGCAGAAGGGGTGACAGTTCACATAGTCTGATTTGGGTGGGTGATATTGGATAACGGTATCGTCATCATCCCAAAATAGTTCTTTGACTTTGCACATTTCCGCCCACGTCGGGCAACGGTCGGGGAATGACACCGAGACATGCTCCCAACCTAGCCCGTCGCCGCTCATGGCGAACATTTTGCGGCCCTTGGGCATGGGAATGGCAAAGGCACCGCTGTTGCCATAGCTGGCGTCGCTGGCGAGTTCTCCGCTGGTGATGCGATAGCGTTCGGGGGCGTGGAAGGTCATGGCGCGATCCTGATTTTTGCTGCAACGACAATCGACGGCAGCTTTGGCCGGTCGTCCCATTCCACAAAGTACGCAATACCTAACTCCGCATGACTAATGCTACCCAGTACGATGCCGCTGCTGCTAACGCCGTGCCAATCGCCGCCGTGATCTTCCCGCACCTTGACGATGCGGGTGCCGTTGCGGAACGCGCCAACGGCTTCGCGGCGGGTGAAGGCCGAAAGATAGCCGGGGTAGAGCTTGATACCGAAGCGCGCGGCAATGTCGCCGTCCAATTCAAGCCGATTCTTTGGAAGTGGTTTCATCGCCGCTGCCTTTGCCATTCTTCCATCGCCACGACAGCGGCTTGCCGCCGCGTCAGGTATTCAGGATCGGGTGGGCGAGTGCCGCCGCAACAGGTGCAGTCGCCGCGCAAGTGGTTGAGTCCGCCGACGACGGAGCGGATGCTGCATTCCAGATGCGAGACTTGCCCAACGAAGTTCACTTCGCCTCGGTCGCCTTCGGCGATGACCTCTTGGCAGTGGACGCAATGGTCACCGATGGGCGTCGGAACATGCTCGCTTGGCTCACACATCGGTGCGCCCCAGTCCTTACCGAACCAACCGCTCATTGTCGCTTCCCCTTTTTGCATTCCTTCTCGGCAGCTTCGATGATGGGTTTCAAGGTATGCACCCATTCGTACTCGACCTGAAATAACAGTGTGCCGGCTACCGGCCCCGGCATTTCCGTGTAGGAATAGCCGGCAGCGTCAAGGTGTCGTTTGAATACGGGCAACTTCCAAGAATCGAGTACGACGCCGGCTGTTTTCAATGCCGTGACCCTTCCTCATGGCCGACATCGGGCACCATGTTGCCTTCCAGTCGCACACCATTTCCCGGTTGCATGACGCGACCGTGCGCAGCGATGGTTTTCTGGCCAGTGGCGCTCATCCTGTAGGCATGCGTGGCACACCCATGCAAAATACCGGCGTGCAACCAAATCACGACTGACTCGACACTTTTGGAATGCTCGGCCAAACTACCCATATCGGCGACGACATCTTCTGGCGTGCGCCCGTCTAAAGCGGCATCCAGGGTATAGCCCTCGCAGAGCAGGGCGCACCAGTCGACACTTTTTAGCTCGGCCAGGCGGCGCAGCAGGGCGGCGATCCGATCCTTGTCGATGTCGTCGGCCAATGGCGAGTCGGCCGTGCCTACGTTTATGCCATGCCCGATCAACAGCATCGGCCGGATTTCGCCATGTTTGGCGAATATCCTGCGGGCAATCAATAACGCGGCCTGATGGCCGCGCACCAGGAGCGGATCGGCGAATTCGGTGGGTAGGTTGAACATTAGTGGCGGACTCCATCAGAATGATGCGCCCGCTGCGCAGTGACCTCGATCAATCGCCGTGTTCGCGTCAACTCATCGCGCAACTCGAATGACAATTCCAGCCAGGCCTGATCGGTTAATTCGATGACGCCGGCCGGGGTCATCTCTAAAAACGCGGCGCAATAGAAACACATGGCCACGCGCGGATCGACTGCCGGCTCGTCGTAGAGTTGCAACACTGCGTCGAGGGTTCGCTGACAGACTGGACAGGTGGCGGGGGCGGTCATGATTTACGCTCCGGTTTGATGGTTTCCAGATTCTCGCGTTCGGAAAACTTGGCCAGGGTGATCGTTCGCCCGCTTTCATTGGCGATGTGCCGTGCCATGGCGCGCATCGAATCGACACGGGCAATGTCGGCGGCGACCATGGGAAACATCATCGTGCCTTTACTGAAAGCGCACACGCCCTCTCCGTCATCCTCGGCGGCGATGAAAATATAAATCTCCTCTACGGATTTCATGCGCGGCCGGCTGCGACATCCATCATGAAGCGCAGGCATTCATCCTCGACCCCTTGCATCATGGCTGCCCCGAGATCGTCGTCATCGCCGGATTCTTCGGCCATTTCTACGCCCAACATCAGCGCCGCATGTACGCCGGCATAAAAGGATCGACGCATTTCCTGTCGCTGAGTCGGATGGGCGGCCTTGGGTATGGCAGTTTCGGCAAAAGCCTCCCACATGGAGTCAATGGTCTGCATGGCACTGGCTTGGCTGCAACACGTCCAGCACGTGCCGGCCGGAAAACTGCACCAGCTTGATCGGGTTGCCGGTGGCGTTTGATGACTTCTGGGCAAAAGGGCGCAGGGTTTCCAGATATTCCAGGTTGTCCGACATGAGTGGCACCAGCACGTCATGATCGAAGTACGAGCAGAACGCTTCACCGTTGCTGCAAATGGTGACAAAGGCGTAAAACTTTCGGATGGTCATGATGAGTTCCTCATGGAAAAGTTTGTGGGTGTCGGCCTGCGTCATGGTGGCGACCTGGCCGGCGAGAAAGGATGCGGTGCGGGTTTTCATTACCGATCCGGTTCAATGGTTTCAAAAAGCCGACGTTCACAAAAATGGACGAGTTTGACGGCTGTGCCGGTGTCGCGCACGTACTCCCTGGCAATTTCTCGCAGTTCGGCGACATGCTCTGTTTTGTGCGATGCCAGGGGAACAACGATGTCGTCCACCTTGAACACACATAATTCTTCACCGTGCGGTTCTACCGTGATGAAGGCGTAGATTTCGTCAATGGTTTTCATGAGTTCTCCTGAAAGAAGTCGCGGATGTCGGCGGCGACGCCAAGGGCAAAGGTCGCCCCGGCAACCGCGTTGAATGGGGCCAGATCAACCTTTGGCACCAGTGACACGTCGATTGGCACGGCCGGATCACACATCGCCGGGTCGTCGCCGATGTTCTGATGGGTGCGGCGCTCGATAGGTCGATCCGCGTAGATTGAACATAGCGAGTCGACCAGGAACGGGCACGGCACGCCGAAGTAGCGTTGCCGAGTATCTTGAAGGGCGCCGGTTTTGACTTGATCGGACGTTCTCGACACGGCGCGCCCCGTTACGCGAGCGATGCGCTGTGCCTCGTAGTCGCTGATGGTCAGGGCAAGGTGACAGCAGTGGGCGCAACCTTTCCGGCAAACGCTATACGGAGCAATGGCTGCGTTTGCTTGATCGGCTAGTGCGTATAGGCCGGCATAGCGTTGTTTTAGTTTCAGCGTCGAACGGCGCAGGCTATTCAATTCGCGCCGCCACGGAATCGCCTGCCAAGCTGCCGATGCGTGCAATGTGTCGGCCTGGCGTTGCGCGTGAGCGAGCGTTGCTACGCTTGACGGAAGGGCGAGGAATTCATCGCGGGTCATTGCGGCTTTGGCCTCGGAATTTCCTGCTTGTAGGCAATCGACACTTTGCGGTCGGTATGTCTGACGACCACTGCCCATACCACGCCGGTACTCTCATCGACTACCTCACACACCCTCGCCGAATAGTGATCGATCTGCATGTGCCATACGGCGCGCGGCACAGCCCAATCGATATGCACGCCGCTATTCACGCGCAGCACTTCGCGCTTGTGGTTGTAGAAGTAGGTTTTGATTGGACGGGAACCGCCGTACTCGCTCACTTCTTGTAGGTGACACGAATGCCGCCGGGTAACTCGACAGTCATTTCGGTGAAGTCCCAGCCAGCCGGCACGAAGGATTGCACGGGCGGGGTACTGCGCGGGGCGTCAACCGCAGCAAAGGCTTGTTCCATGACTGCCCTATGCGCGGGAGAACCAATCGGCACCACGGGCGTACTAGGCAGCAGGCCGGGGCTTCTATTGGTGGTAATCGTCGGCGGGCCTAGTCTTGCCGACCACAAATTGAACGACGACGGGGTGATTTTCTTCTGTTTGCAGAAGGATTGCTTCGTCAGGCCCGACGCTTCCCACTCGGCGACAATGACGCGCCATTTTTCCAGATCACGGTAGGTGCGCTTGGCCCCGGTGGTGATGGTGCCGCCGACTTTGGGTTGATAGGCGTCGCCAAGGATGCGCTTCTTGTTGGTGTAGAAGGTGTGATCGGACATCCCGTGGCGCTTGGCGAACTTGAGTAGAACTTCACCGTTCTTGGCGGCGACTTCCTGCTCACGAATCAGCTTCCGCCATTGCGCGTCGGACTTGACGATCCGTGTATGGGACTTACTGGTTGGCGGGGGTTCGCCCTTGAGGCTGGCGACACGCTTGCCGATGTCGACCACCAGGCCACCGGAATTCAGTATGTGCAGTTCGGGCCGGCGCCGATCTTCCGGCAATGCCTGCTGCGCTGCCAGGACGGCGCGAGCGCGGGACAACTTGGGGTTTTCTGCTTGCAGCCGCAGTACCCCTCGGGCAATGACATCCTTTTCCTGCTGACTCCAGACTAGCCGCTTCGCTCGCGTGCGCGCGGGGGCGTCAACTGAATCTCTCTCTCTCTCTCTCTCTCTCTCTCTCTCTCAAGTTCCATGCCCACGATCCCTCCAGGTTTTTGTCACAAAAGGCAGCGCATTTAATCCGATGCCGTATGTGTGAAAGCGAACACTAGCAATATATGCGTGGTGCAGGCAATAAGGGCATGCCCTTATACAGTCTTATATCAATAATCGTATATAAGATAAATGCTTAGTGCCACTTAAGCGAGCGAAATGGTCGGGAATATGTCGAAAGTTATAGGGTAATGTCATGTAACCCAGATGCAGACTGTAGCGCGCATTATTCTGACTCACACGACACAGTACGGGACAGTATTGAACGGGTGTAGAAAAGAGGTGGAAAAACGGGTTGTGGATGGGGGGAATTTATTTTTGCGGGGGGGTGCCAGTACAGGCGTTTCAATTAAAACCGGCTACGTCATAGAATAAAATATCCATTAGTCATTCTACAAAACCAAAATGACCCAGTAACCATGCGGGTTTGCGATTGGCGCACATACCGTTTTTGTAGATAAAACCCAGCGCACTTTTCCGTAAAAATCATCAACTTGCGTGGGTTTTGGGCTAGAATGCGCAATTCTATCGCAGCGTCGCGCTGCTTCTGCCGCTTCTTCCTCCAGTTTCAGCTCGCCAATGGCCGTTGTCGAAAAATCCGTGTTGATCGGGAGAACGCCTGCGCAGATGTTCGATCTCGTCGATCAAGTCGAGGAGTATCCGAAGTTCTTGCCGTGGTGCGGAGGCAGTATTCTGCACGAGCGTACCGATAACCTGACGGTCGCAACATTGCAAATCAATTTCCAGGGTATCAAGGCGCAATTCTCAACGACCAATGGCAAGGAAAAGCCGCTCTGGATGTCGATCAAGTTGCGCGATGGTCCCTTTCGCATGATGGATGGCGGTTGGCGCTTTACCGCGCTTGGCGAGACCGCATGCAAAGTGGAATTTCGCCTGCAATACGAGTTTTCCAGCAAACTTCTGGAAAAGGCACTCGGGCCTTTATTCAATCGAATCGTCAATACTTTTGTCGAATCTTTCGTCAAGCGAGCGGATCAGGTTTATGGCTGAATCGATCAACGTAGAAGTCGTGTACGCGTTGCCGCAGCGGCAGGAAATCATTCGTCTGACATTGCCTGAAGGCAGCACCGTGCAACAGGCGATTTTCGCCTCCGGCTTGCTGCAACGGTTCGGCGAGATTGACCTCGACAAATGCAAGACCGGAATCTTCGGCAAGCTCAGCAAGGCAGACACCGGCTTGCGCGACCGTGATCGCGTCGAAATTTATCGACCGCTGATCGCCGACCCCAAAGAGGTGCGAAAACAGCGCGCCGCAGAAGGCAAGGTCATGAAAAAAGGTGGCGGCGAAGAGTAAGGTCGCCGCTCAACGGCACCACGATTCGACGGCCTTGCGCGCCCGCGCCAACTCGGCATCGCGGACCGCGCCGTCAAGGCCGACGCGTTCGCCATTGGCACCCGTCTTGAAGCGAATCTGTCCGGATTCGATACCCTGCAACTGCGCTTTGGCCTGAATGCAGTTTGCCTGCCGCTCTTCGGCCTGTTGTTTTTCTGTGCTGGCTTTGCTGGCAGCGTCGGCTGATTCCGTTTGACGCTTGCGCGAGGCTGCTTCTTTTTCTGCGGCAGCCTTGCGCGCCGCAGTGGCGGCGTCATCGCTGCTTGATGGAGTGGCGTCCCGTATCTTTTTGGCGTCAATTGTTGCGGGTGGCGTGTCGGAATAATTGATCCTGCCGTCGGCATCGCGCCACGTATAAATTTCCCCAAAACACAGGCTTGCCTGGAGTAGCAAAAATATCGTAATAGTGGCGGTGCGCATCACAGCTCCTTGGTTTGGCGGGGTTCGACAGCCTGCTTTATAATACGTTTTTGGTACGAAGGATAGAAGATGCGAGTCATCCAGAAGGCATTGACGTTCGACGACGTCCTCCTTATTCCTGCCCACTCCGCCATCCTGCCTCGCGATGTCAGCCTCATAACACGACTGACGCGCAACATCCGCCTCAACCTCCCGTTGGCCTCGGCAGCGATGGATACTGTCACAGAAGCGCGTCTGGCGATTGCGCTGGCACAGGAGGGCGGTATCGGCATTGTGCACAAGAATTTGACGGCGAGGGCACAGGCAGCAGAAGTCGCCAAGGTGAAACGTTTTGAGTCGGGCGTACTCAAGGATCCGATCACCATTCCGCCGACCATGAGCGTCCGCGAGGTCATGGCCCTGACGCGCAGTCACAAGTTCTCCGGGCTGCCGGTCATCGAGGATGGCAAGGTCGTCGGCATCGTCACCAATCGCGATCTGCGTTTCGAAACGCAGCTTGATCAGCCAGTCGCGCGCATCATGACACCGCGGGAGCGCTTGGTGACGGTAAAGGAAGGTACCTCGACCGATGAAGCCAAGGCGCTCATGCACAAGCACCGACTGGAGCGCGTGCTGGTCATCAACAGCGAATTCGAACTGCGCGGGCTGATCACAGTAAAAGATATTCTCAAGTCCACTGAGCACCCGGACGCTGCCAAGGATGACATGGGCCGTCTGCTGGTCGGCGCGGCGATCGGTGTCGGGGAAGGCACTGAAGAGCGCGCCGAACTGCTCGCCGAAGCCGGCGTCGATGTTCTCATCGTGGATACCGCGCATGGTCATTCTCAAGGCGTTCTGAACCGCGTCCAGTGGGTCAAGAGGACTTTCCCGAAGATCGAAGTCGTCGGCGGCAACATCGCCACGGGATCTGCCGCCATGGCGCTGGTCGATCATGGCGCTGACGCCGTCAAAGTCGGTATTGGGCCTGGTTCCATCTGCACAACACGAATCGTTGCCGGTGTCGGCGTCCCGCAAATTACCGCGGTCGACGCCGTGGCGACGGCGTTGCGCGATACCGGGGTGCCGCTGATTGCTGACGGTGGCATTCGTTTTTCAGGGGACATTTCCAAGGCAATTGCCGCTGGAGCGCATTGCGTCATGCTGGGCGGATTATTCGCCGGTACCGAGGAAGCGCCTGGCGAAACGGTGCTGTTTCAGGGCCGCTCCTACAAGTCGTATCGTGGCATGGGCAGCCTGGGCGCGATGAAGGAAGGCGCAGCCGATCGGTATTTTCAGGACAGCGATTCCAATGTCGAGAAACTCGTGCCCGAAGGTATCGAGGGCCGGGTGCCTTACAAGGGTTCGGTGGGTGCAGTCATTCACCAATTGATGGGCGGTCTGCGCGCTTCCATGGGCTATGTCGGATGCTCGACGATTGAAGAGATGCGCGAGCGGGCCGAGTTCGTCGAGATTACTTCGGCGGGCATTCGCGAGTCTCACGTTCATGACGTTCAGATCACCAAGGAAGCACCGAATTATCACGTGGATTGAGCCAGTCCGGGGCAGCGAAGGCGGCCTCGGCCGCCTTTTTCAATTTTGAGGTAACCACTACAATGGCCCACCAGAAAATCCTGATCCTCGATTTCGGTTCGCAGTACACCCAGTTGATCGCCCGGCGGGTGCGTGAACAGCAGATCTATTGCGAACTGCATCCGCATGATGTCAGCGATCAATTCATTAGAGATTTCGCGCCGCAAGGTGTGATTCTTTCCGGCGGCCCGAACTCGGTTTATGAGGACGAGACACCCCGTGCGCCTGCGGCGGTGTTCGAACTCGGCGTACCCGTATTGGGTATCTGTTACGGCATGCAGACCATGGCCGCGCAGTTGCATGGCAAAGTGGAAAACGCACACAAGCGTGAATTCGGCTACGCGGAAATCCGTGCCCGCGGCCATTCCAAATTATTTAGCGGCATACAGGACCGCAGCAACGCCGACGGCCACGGCCTGATGGATGTCTGGATGAGCCACGGTGACAAGGTCACCGAACTGCCACCCGGGTTCTCCGTGATCGCCAGCAACCCTTCAACGCCCATCGTCGCCATGGCCGACGAAGCGCGTCGTTTTTATGCCGTACAGTTTCACCCGGAAGTCACCCACACGCTCAAGGGCAAGGACATCATTGCCCGTTTCGTTCATGATATTTGTGGCTGCGGGCACGATTGGAATATGCCCGATTACGTTGTCGAAGCCATCGCCAGGGTCAAGGCCCAGGTTGGAGAGGAAGAAGTCATTCTCGGTTTGTCCGGCGGTGTCGATTCGAGCGTCGTGGCGGCGTTACTGCATCGCGCCATCGGCGACCAGTTGACCTGCGTTTTCGTCGACAACGGGCTACTCAGGCTTAACGAAGCTGACCAGGTAATGGAAACCTTCGCGCGCAATCTCGGCGTCAAGGTCATCCACGTGGACGCGACCGCGCAGTTCATGGGCCATTTGCAGGGCGTCGCCGATCCGGAACAGAAACGCAAGATCATCGGCCGCGAGTTTGTCGAGGTGTTCCAGGCAGAAGCGCAAAAATTGCCGCGCGCCAAGTGGCTGGCGCAAGGAACCATCTATCCGGATGTCATCGAATCGGCCAGTGCCAAGACGAAGAAGGCGCATACGATCAAGAGTCACCACAACGTCGGCGGCCTGCCCGAGAGCTTGCAGCTCAAACTCCTCGAACCGCTGCGTGAATTGTTCAAGGATGAGGTCCGCGAGCTGGGCATCGCCCTCGGTTTGCCGCACGAGATGGTCTATCGCCATCCCTTCCCCGGCCCCGGACTCGGTGTGCGCATCCTCGGCGAAGTCAAGCAGGAATATGCCGATCTGTTGCGCCGTGCCGATGCGATTTTCATTGACGAACTGCGCGCCGCTGATTGGTACGACAAGGCCAGCCAAGCATTCGCGGTAT